>JBKPHJ010000227.1:0-14056 GCA_046729835.1 Thermoproteota archaeon | reverse complement strand
ATCGCAAAACGCAACAACCGGCGTTTTTAATCAAACTGGCGAAACAGGCTCACAAAACCGGACCCAGATGGCGCTAGCGAATTTGACTCGTGCAGACTTGGGACCCGTCACAAGTGCTTTGGATTCAGCACGAGATTCGATATTGAATAACTCGAGCCAGGACGGATACTCCTCTCTGAACGACGCGGATGATGCATTGTTCAGAACCGCTATAGGAGAGGGTCCTTCAGCAACAATGACCATAATAGAAATATCAGAGCCCATACGAAATCATATAGAGAGTGCTCAAAATGCTTTACTAGCTGGCGACCTTCCAAATGCACTTAATGAGCGGAACTCAGCAGAAGTTGAACTGGTCAGGATAAGTCAGGGACTGCCTGCTGGAGAAGAGGAACCACCTGCTGCGGAAGAGGAGGAGTAATTCTGAATACGGATATCCTAAAAGCGCGCTCACCCCGAGTGAGTTGGTACAGTTGGAACACCATATTTTCTACTCTTCTATATCATTTCATGGCTTCCTTTTCTGCATAAGTCCTCTACCAATATCTGGTATATCTTGTTCTTTGTCTTCTAATGCCTTCCAGTTAAGAAGTTTGACATCCACGTAACAATATGGATTCTTATCATTCATTCGGATTCGCTTAACTTCATAACCAAGATCCTGTGTCATTTTTCGACTAAATGATTGCTCTGACTCGGGAGAGAGTCCTTTTTCGTGACAGTACGAGAGAAATAGGTGTTGCAATTGAGGTGTTTCAAATCGCATATATTGTGATAACAGCAATAATCGTAACTAAGGAAAAAAGTGGAAGAGCCCCACAGATAATTAAAGAGAAGCGCTAAAATTTTCTTACACTTTTTCCTGTTAATACAACTCCACAGCTAACTCTGCTACTGACGGAGGACATATTTATGGGATAAGCTTCTGCGAAGGACGGCAAGAACGTATGTGTAGGCGAATTTCAAATGCCAATACACAGGATCAAAAATGTATCAAAAAAAGGATGATGATTGTTAATTCGAGAAGAATAAGGACGATCAAGTTTTTGAAAGATTTGAGAAGGAGAATAGTAACCTATCTGAAGGACCACCTTGAATTAGTTAGGGATAAACTCGATGATGTAGAACCGGGACTAGAACTTGCTGGTTCCCTTAACAGTTTAAACAGCGCGTTGGTTGGAATGGTACAATCATATCGTGAGAAGGATAAATCTGGATTAGAAGATCCAATGCTTGCTCAATCCTCTATTGCTACGATTATTCATAATATCCCAAGGATTAACTATTTTATTGACAAATTCAAAAGTGAAATAACTGATGCCCTATTTAGTTTAACTTAGATAAGTGTTAAACCACTCTACGATTTTATTAATTGCAGGGCCTACGTACTTTTCATTGTCATAAAGGTCAATGTGATTAGTAGTATCCAGCCACAGTATTTCTTTAGGCTCATCTGCCTGTCGTATACTTGCTGTGAGCAAATTTTGGAAAACAATATTTATCATTCTTTCCATGAATGACAAGAAGTGGTGTAGGTGAAACGTGATGAGCGTACGGTACGGCATTATATGACATTAGGTTTTCAATCGATTCAGTCGTATAGCGATTCGCCCAACCTGGACTCCACGCACGTGAAGTTCCATAATATTCAAAAGGCTCGTCTCCTGCCATCGCTGCTGGTTTGTTGTCTGTAGCTACTGCAGGAATATACTGGACTTCTCCTGTTTCGAAATATTTCTGTCTAGCTATGTTAAAATCTTTTAGAAACTTAACAAAGCCCTCTTTACCAAGCATCTCAGATAGTGTATCGCCCAGATTAAGACCTGAAGCTACAATTGAAACCGCCTTTACTCTTCTGTCAAAAGCAGCCAACTGTAACATGTAGCCGCCTCCAATTGATATACAAGGTAAATTGTCGATCTGATTGTCTGATAAGAAATAACAGAGCAAAGCCAAGTTCTTCGAAGAATATATCAATCCACGAGTAGCAAATGGAATAAAAGACTTTCTCACAATGGGCCTTTTACCTGATGTTAAAGGACTTTATCGGGATGATTTGATGAAGATGGCTGAACGTGAGATATTGGAACCTGATGTAGATGCAGTTTTACTGACACATGCGCATTCTGATCATGCTGATTACATTTCTTTTTTGCATGAAAAAATTCCAATATATATGGGTGACACATGAACCTTATCTTGCAAGCAATAGAAGAGAGAGATCAAACAGACAGATTGAAAGAGAGATTCTATCTTACAAACAAAGACCATATAATAAAAAAGATAAACCTATCAAACGAAAGATAAGTACCTTTAGGACTGGAGATAAGCTAAGGATTGGCTCACTTGAAGTAGAGCCAATTCATGTTGATCATTCTGTTCCAGGGGCAGAGCACCGGAAAGATCTGAAGTATACAAAAACTACATTTCAAAAAGTTAGTGCATTAGCACACTGGACGAATGGCCAGAATTCATGTGCACTATGTCATTCTTCGTCCGAATTAGAATCATCACCGGGGGTAGTGTCTTCTTGGTTTTCTCCACTAGCCCCTGCTGAAGATGGTGGTGCTAAAGTCTCATTTAATGAAGGCAGAGAGGCGGGTAAGATCGTTCTTAGATCAAGGTCCGACCTAACATCATTAGAGTACTTTTCAGACTTTTCGTCGTTGGTAAGTGTTACAATCGTTGATATATTCTGTATTTTAGGATCAGTTAATGTACTTGCCAGCTGTATTGCACCTTCTGTGCTGTTTAAGATAAACCCTTTTGGAAAGGATGTTAGCTTTATCAGTGAGCCTGTCGGGCGATCATAAATACCCATAACAGCGTTTATTCTCTGTCCTAGAACTGATTGATCTCCAATGCTGTAATTTACTATAACCTTCACCTGATTCCCTTCTGCATTAATAAGAGGGAGAGCAGTGGCTCGATCTACAGTAATAGTACCCCGTTGTTGGGCAAATACTTCTGCTTCTGAAGAGAATGAGAGATAAGTGAACGCGAACAAATTAATTGCTGCAAGAAGACCTGCGATCACCGTTCTGTTGTCCAAAATCTTGTTCATATTAGTGATACGTTAGTTAATTACGTATTATAATATAAAACCCTGTTATTAATCATTACATTTGTATAAGTTATGACTTTTTGACAATGCATTATAAATGGCTACAGTTCTGTATACAGCTTACTTTTTCTCGATTTTCCATCTAGCATTTGTCTTTATTATCTGATCTCGTCCCTTGGATCTAGCCACGATAAATCCAATATACCTAAATACAATTCTTAGGAGTATTCTCATCTAGGATGTAAATGACTCTAGCATTGTCTTAGCTAGCATTCGACGTGCAATTAGGATTAATATGTACATAATACAACCAAAGTTATCTATGAGCATCATTCGTTAGGGTTGAGAATTAGCAATCTCCCCGCGGGGAGCATATGTCAGTATATGTCAGTGAAAGAATGGAAAGATGACGCATGATAACCGATAAGCGTACATACTTAGTTCGTTGCTCACCTAGAGATGTTTGTTTTTCTTTTTATTCTAAAAGTATTTGCTAACATACAAGCTAATGGAAACCCTACTAAAATCACGCAGACTATTGTCATACATGTGATAGCTATCGCAAAATTAGATTCTAAGTCAGCCACAGAATTATGTCTCTACCTAAATATATGCACATTTGTTGAATATGAGTCATTCGCCGTTAGCCACCTCTTTAGCCCCCCGTTGAGTAAATACGCAATATATTTTGAGTGTGCGGTTAAGTCAGTATATATGCAGTAACCAAACTGCAAGTCGGGTTATAACTTCATCCTACTATTATATCCAAAACTCTAAGTTGTTAGTTTATGTACCGTGTTGTAGTTCTCTCTTCTATAATGATTATATACTTTACTGAATATTTTTTAAGATGACAAACGGGGAAGTACAAAATACCGATAATTCATTGGGAAACTACTATGCATTTCACAGAGCTGTGGTCATTATAAATTACAATAAGAATGATAGCAGCGGCAAAAGTACTGTTCAAAGCAGACAAATTGGAAGAGTATTCACAGAATACAAAGACAAACTGGTTGTAATAGATGGAGATAATAAGAAAGAACATGAATATTTAATTCCCAAATCAAAAGTAGATCATTATGATGATAAGAAAATTTTTCTTAATATTTCATATGATTCTTTGAATGAATTTGAGATTTAGATGAAGCACGCGAGGTGCCCTGCCGGGGACCAATTGAAGTCCCGAAGCAAGAAGATGTAAATATTATTCATTTTTAATACACAGATATGTCAATAATTACAGATGAACAATTTAACCAATTTATTGACGACAGCAAATGGCTTCACAAAAATTATAACGAATTAATTAAAGAATTCAACTTGGAATATACTGCAATAAGAAATCGCATGATAGTAGCACATCACAAAGAGATGAATGAGTTTGAACGTGAATTAAAGCAATATAATATAGACCGCTAGATGTCGTGATTGAATTTGTAAGAGATAAAAGAAGAGAAGTATAAGTCTTGTTTCTTGAAAATTGAATGCTATAAGAGCTCTAACGACAATAGATACTATGTACCCACATTTGTTTATTCAAAACAGCTAGAATTAAGTTTAAAGATAAATTTTCTGTTTGATACCGGTGCGTCAGTTACACTGCTTAGTTGGAATGAAGTACCATATGAGATTCTTAATACGAAACTACGCGAAGACAGAATGTATACCGAAATGGGTGGCAGTTTTAAAGCATTTCTTTTACCAGAATGCAGTTTATCTTTTTATGCAGACTCCGGTATATACTCTGGTATATACAATCTAGTTGTTGGTGATCTTAGACTTTCAAATTATCTCACTGTTGATGGTAGATTGTGTCCAGCAGCTTCTAGTACCCTGGGTATTGATATTCTCAACAAATTTAATATTTCATTTTCAGATGATTTAGAGAGACTTTTCTTAACATATCTGATGATAATCTAACAGAATAGTGCTCGGATTCTGCATTCAATATTCTTCAGCCCATTGTTTATTTGTTCAGCAATGATTCTATCTCTACTACTTTTGGTATTTTATATTATGATATTTGTTTGTCCATTCGCATCAGTTGCTGCTTCTTGGTATCGATAGCATTCTGGTATTGAACTATGGTCCGCCCAAGATCCGATAATTGAGCGTTCCACAGCGTAGTAGTATTATTCAAATCTTTCTTCTTCCATTCTAGCTCTATTACATCACCAGTAAGATTCTGGATCTTGTTTTCTAAAGTTGGTAAATCATGATCCGCGTATCTAAGAAATTTTATGATGCGCTCTTCATTCAATAGTCTATTTCTTTTCAATAGATTGTACAATTTGATAAAAGATGGTAAATAATTTTTGATCTCGTTAAATAAGAAAGCCAGTTCATGCAGCTGATTTAAACTCCAGTACTCTTGTTGTAATTCTTCAACTTCCGAAGCTGAAATATCTAATTCAATAGCTACATCGATCGGCTTCTTTCCACTTTTGAACAAATATAACGCTTTCGTCGACTTGGACTTGTTGTTACAGTAATCGGAATTAGTATCATCATCACTATTGATAGTTCTTATTATTTTTCAGATATCCCCGAAAGATATGTGAACTTGCTGTGCTATCTCCCGGACAGTCTTATTTTGTTGATATAGCTCGATGACCAGTTGCTTCCTTTCTTTCTTATCTAATACTTGCATAGAGTTTATTGGTAAGCCGTAGTTCTTAGCTTTATCTATCTGTTACCAATTGCTACTCTAGAAATGCATGCTGTTGTAGATTGGTGTCGACTGTTATTTGGTACGTCTTTTATATCTCATACAATCTGAAGTACAATAACTAATGTCGTATGGCGGTACAGCAGCTCTGCTAGTTTGGCTTAAGAATTAGATGGTTGGCGGTCAGTCTCAAATGGACACCAATTTACGGAATGGATTCGTTCTATCGGCAACTAGAGACTTCATTTAGATTTGAATCAACAATGTGAATTTGACTTGTATTAACAGTAAAATTAGTAGTTCTTAGACTTTTACAATCAAATAAAGAGTCACTTAGATCTGTAAGATGGAGAGTAGCATTTGTTAGATATGAACTGCGTAGATCAGCATCTGTTAATTCGGCATAACCGAGATTAGCGTTTGTTAGATTTGCATAGCCAAGATTAGCACGTGTTAGAATGGCATTCAGTAGATTAGCATTTGTTAGAATGACATCACGAAGATCAGCGTTAAATCAGACGACTTGAATATTCATCTTCAAAGAAGCGGTTAGAGGCAGAAATTGTTTATGATAGAAGTCCCATAGAAGTTGGAGACAAATTCTTGGCTTTGCTTGTACCAGTGACAAAGGTGAAATGATTGAGGGGTTACGATGCTGGAGTACTTATGAACGAAACTGAAAAACTAAGGGAATTGATTACTAAAAGAGGAACACGAAATTCTAATACCATTACGTTGTACTACAGATCCAGTTCGTTATTTAAAGTTCAGGAATTCAATGAAAGGATTTAGCAGTAAAACATTAGTGATAAGATTGAGACAACTTGAAAGAAATGGAATTCTCGAAAGAAAGGCATATAATGAGATACCCCCAAGAGTTGAGTACCATCTCACTGATAAAGGACAAGAGCTAGTAGAATCAGTTGTTGATCTTCTACAATGGATGTGAAGATGGTCATTATTAACTCCTAATTAGAAATAACAGTTTAATTAATATCGAAGAGCTTTGGTTTTATGCATATAAAATTTCACTATTGTCGAGAAGCAAAATCCGTATCGCGACATCCCTAACACTCTGGGTTCTATAAACATAATTCTTCGTAACCACAAAAACCTGACAATAAGGAAGATGCCAAATCCTGTCATGACCACAGAGCTTATTCTATCCATAATTTCATGTTGCTGTCCTTCTGAGATAATGAGAGTTGCTTCAAAAAGCTCGCATATCATCCATACTCCACAAATGATGTCATCATTGATTCCTACCTTTATCATATCAGGAATAGTGGCCGCGATAATTATCGGCCTGGCAATAATCATCCATCTTAGACTTTCAGCTCTGGAACCTGAAGGTCGACAGCCTGCTCACCCGGAAGGAGGGAAAGAGGGTGGAGAAGAGCATATTGGAGAAAGCAAAGGATCATCCCACTTTGAAATTGAGGCTTCTGAAGAGGCAGAACATGAAGAAAACAGATGAAATTTTAAGCAGCATATTGCAACGATAAGAATACTTTAGAAGAGCTGCCCCGGATATCCCCAACTTACTATTTGGAACATGTCTAACTTGGCATAGCTGGAAAACCCGTAGAATTAGCAGAGCCTGGAAATCGAAAGCTGAAAACCATAATATCTCTATAAACGCCTCAAAACCATAACAAGGAGAACAATAAACAATATTGACTGCTGCCTTTAAGGTGAAGAAGATACTGTATTCACTACTTTTCTTTTTTCTTGCAGATCTGTGTGAAATAGCGGTAGTTACTTAGTTTGGTTATGGCTTAGAGCAGATATGAGTTGGATGTTGGGTGTCATAGGTGGTCATAGGTGGTTTTATCGTGTTTTTGTATGGCGTAATTCCAACTTTTCAACCTACATATTTTCATAGAATTTATGCGACTTACGGAGGTATTTATATTGCCATGGCTTTGCTCTGGAGTTTTATCTTTGAAAAAGTAGCCCCAGATATTTTTGATATAGTTGATGCGGTCGTAGCGATAGTTGGCATAGTTGGTCTTGTTATTTGCTATCTAAAACTTGTCATTCACGTTAGTCAAGTAACTATATATACATTTTTAATGAAATTAAGAAATATTATTTTCATTTCTCTTTTGACGGTTCTCTGATAGTTATTTTTCTAGATCATCTATCCCTTTCTCATTGACCGTAAATCGTATATCAGAATAAGGATGATATGGAGAATCAATCATCTTAGCTATTCTATTCTCACCTGATTTTCTAAGATATATTCTATATGTAGAAGTGTGGCCTATAACATTTCCACCAGCCGCCTTTGTTGGATCCCCAAAGAAAGTATCAGGAGATGATTGTACTTGGTTAGTAATTACAATTACTATGTTAAATATTTCTGCAAGTCTTATTAGTTTATGTAAAATAGAGTTAAGCCTCTGTTGTCTATCTGCGAGTGTACCCCTGCCTGCGAACTCTGCCCGATGTAAAGAGATAATACTATCTATTATTACTAACTTGGCATTAAATTCGTTTATATACCTACCAAGATCTTTGATAATCAATTCTAAATGAGAACTATTATATACTTTACATATTGAAACATTCTTCAAAACCCACATTGGATCAAAACCTCTTGCTCTGGCGATCTGATTTAATCTTTCAGGTCTAAATGTGCCTTCTGTATCGATATAGATTACACCTCCATCAAGACCTCCTTCATTTATAGGTTGTCTTGCCATAGCACATAAAGTATGACATATCTGTGATTTGCCTGAACCAAATTCTCCATAAAATTCTGTAACAGCTTGTGTTTCTATTCCTCCTAACAATAATTCATCCAAGGACTTAGAACCAGTAGAACATCTCAACATGGATTTCCTTTTTTCAAGAACAAAGTCAGCAGTCACAAATTCCTTTTCTAATATATTTGATTCTCTTAGCAGTTTCTGGGCTGCCATAATAAATGCTGCAGCACTTTCCTTGGAAGAATTAATGTCTACTGCTAATTGTTCTGCACTTGTTACTGCTAGATCCATTACTGAAACAATACCTGCCTCTTTGAGTTTCTTTGCAGTTGTTGGGCCTACTCCATCAATATCCTGTATTTCAAGATCTATAGCATGAACAGACATCTTTTCATTAGCGTTGTATGCAGTTACATCATTATTATCATCATGCTCAGAGGAATCAATACTAGGATCAGCTTGGATTCTGGTCTTTTTATCTGTCATTAACCAACGTATTATTAATTGCTGACACTTATTTAAAGGTCGAAGAACGCAACAGGGAGGGAGGGAATCACTCCTCTCTAATACGTTATATTACTGTTAAAGTTTAATCTGCTTATATTTTTCGGTGAATCTGTATATGATCATAGCTTTCTGTCTGATAACTATATTTACATTTATTATTCATAACAAAAATTAATATAGAAATGGCAAGAAACACAGTAAATATGTATAAGGCTTACATTATCTGATGAATTATATTGTGTATACTATTATAGAAGATATGATTTCTTATGTGAATGATATTATCCAGTGATCGCTATACTACACCAAACAAAATTTTGTTTGGGTTTATAGAGCCAACAAATAAGAAAGATGAGTATATTGAAGTTGATTGACTTTTAACTACTTCCGGCTTTAGCGTACTCTTTTAGACCTGTAAAGTCAATTCCAACTACAGGTTCATTTCCAACAGCCCAAGCATTATGTCCAGGTGGAATTACAGCAGCATCTCCGGGACCAAATTCTTCTTCAGTACCATCATCCATGACTACCTTAATTCTACCAGAAATAATATACTGAGTATGCGGCGCTTGGCAACTGTCTGTTTTTACAATGGGTTTAACGCATTTGTCCCAACTCCAACCTGGCTCCAACGTAACTCGACCGATAGTAGTATCACCAAGGTTTGCAAGTTCAATCTTCCCCTTTTCAAATGTACGGGTTTCATCCGGCGAATCTAGACTCTTTTTTTGCATACTTGCCATTTGCTCTTTAGTTATTGAAAGTATGATTATAAGCATTACCATATTTTGACCATCTCATCCGAACGCAGTTTGTTATATGAGTTCTACACTCTCCCCCAGTTCTATCCGTAATTCATTGATTATATCGTAAATTAGTCGATAGTCCGTCATGCACAAACTCGTTCAACTGGACAAGATTATCGAAAAAAGAACTGGTTCGCTCAGAGAAGAGATAGAGATAGCTACAAACGTACAGCTAAATTCGCTATACATAGCAGATCGACGAGACGAAGTAGAATTTCTAGAATGGACCAGAAGAGTTGTCAGACTAGTTTTGAATCATGTTGAAGAAAAACAAGAAAAAGTTGTAACAACCAAAGAGCGACAAGAAATAACAGACATATTAAAATTCGAAACAGTCTCAAAAAGAATTTTGAAGAGCTAAATTTGAACCTTAAAAATTCAAATAATCTTCGAGAGTCTGACGTATTGATAAACGAAATAGATACATTGGAAAGCACTTTAGGTCGTCTTTCCGACTTGAAGTATGATGACATAGCACGAGCCATAGAAATAGCAGAAGCGAAGAAGAATTTCAAGCAAGCAAAACATTTGAGAGAACAACTTTGTGATATTCATGACATAGAATCTGAAATAAGTGCTAACGTGGGGAAACGAAAGCGTTAGTGTTGTGTTGATCAATTGAGAATAATGGCTAGTTAGTAGAGGAATCTGATAGCTTTTAACTGTTCAACACTTCGTAGCCACAAAAACATCAATAAGCTTAGCCGGCTTAGTATATTCTTTTGAGTCGTCAAATGGAACATTATGTATCTTTGGGAAAAGCGTTGTAATGTATGGTGTCATTGCTTTAAAATTGTATCCAGATTCTGTAAGAAATCGAAGTCTCTGACCAATATTTCGAGTCCCATAAAGACCGCAAAGACAGCCAATTTCAAATATCACTCCGTCCATTCTTGCGTTTCTGTAGAATAATGCTATTACAAGCATCGGATCATAATACTTCAATATGCGTTCAAATTTCTCATCTATGCCAGTGTCATTGCGCTCAGCTCGAATATCTTCCATAATTATGATATCTCTCCCGGTTATATCCAAGTAACCATTGTAATTGTTACGTTTATTAATTGTATATAATCTTCGACTATCAATACGATAATGACTACCACCACGTCTATTTTTCAGTACAAATCATGTGGACAATGGCTCGATGGCATGAGATCTAATAGTACAAAAAAAGTGTATGCACATCATTTGTTGTTGTTCTGTAAATTTCATCATACCGATCCGGATAAGTTACTCACATTAAGTCCAGTGGAAATTAAGCAAATGATAATAGAATATATATTACAGTTGAAGAAAAAATGTAGAAACTCTGGTGGTAAACCAAAGATTGGACAAATATCGGCCAATAGCATAAAGCTGTATCTTACTGGAATTAAATCTTTTTTGAATGAAAATGAGATCACTCTACCGTGGAAAAAGATAGATAAACACTGTCCGGAAGACGCATCGAATGATTATAGATCGTATACTAGACAAGAGATTTCAAAACTACTATCTATCGCTGATCTGAGAGATCGGTGTATTATTTTACTGATGGCTTCGAGCGGTATAAGAGTTGGAGCCATTCCGATATTGACGATAAAATCGTTAAAGCCGTTGGATCAAGGCTTGGGGCTACTAACGGTATATGGAGATTCACTAGTTACCCCCGAGTGTATGTCGACGATTGATGCATATTTTGAAGAGCGAAGAAAGCGTGGGGAGAAATTAAGTGAAAGATCGCCTCTTATTCGCGACAAATATTCTATATATTCTACGAGAATTAACAATCCAAAGCCTCCCAAAGCAGAGTCTATAAATGCTCAAATTCGGAAATTGATACGAAAAGCTGGTCTTCCATTTGAAGAGTTACAACCGGATCATGCAGCGAGAAAATTCTTTAACACAACATTACGAAATTGCAGTGTTGACCGTGAGTTTAAAGAACTGATGATGGGTCACACTAATAAATTAGACGATATCTATTACGATGAAGACAATGAAGAATCACGCAAAAAGATTATTCTCGAATATATGAAAGCTGTGGATGCTCTAACCATTAATGATGAATTCAGATTGCGAAAACAGATTACTGAGCAAGAAGAGAAGCTAAAGCAAGTCCCAAAAGTAGAGCAACTTCAAGAACAACTTGCTAGTCGGATAATTGAAGAAGATTCTATTAAAAGACAGCTAGAAAGACTTCAGAAAGAAAAAGAATTAGAAACTCATATCATCCAATCCAAGCACGAACAAGACCTGAAAGTATTGCGTGAAGAAATGAATCAGTATAGCAGTGTTAGAGAAGAGTTAGACGCACTTAAAGAAGCCAACAATGAATTTCTGCGGTTACTCAAAGATCCGAAGAAGCTGCTGGAAATTCTTTCGAAGAACTGACGTGACGTTCTTCGAGCTTTAAATAAGTGACAAGAATTTAGCTTATATGTTAGCGAGCAGTGAGAGTTGCGGGGGGAACAGCAAAAATAAAACTCCCGTTCTATCAGCGCTTAAGAAAGTTCACTACTTACAAGACACATTTTTCGTTGTAATAGATCGCAAAATAGTAGATGAATTGCGGATAAGTCAAGATGATGATGTTTGGGTTCAACAGAGTCCGTCTGACGATGGAATTTTTATGAAAGTATTTCGCAATCGCAACATGAATACCGGTCGATGAAAAAGTATGACACGATGTGATTATATACGGGAACTATCTACGATGATATACTTATATAAGAAGACTACATTTTATACACTTAACACAGTTATGGGTACAAGAAAGACAATAGCAATTTCCGTTGAAAACTACGACAAACTGAAGAAGTATGGATTTGCTGGAGAATCGATGAATCGTGCAATAAGTAAGCTGCTGGCCTTAGCAGCGGGGGGGTCTGATTGATCGATGCATCAGCTGCAATTCAAGACCATTCAACTGGGTCCAGCGCGCACGCATTAATCGACCGGATAGAAACTCTAAGAAATCATAAAATCGACGACAAGACTCTAAGTAATATTTAGTTTATTTATCTATACAAAAAATTATAATAATGAATGCTTTCTTGCAGGTCTATCGCAAACCCGTTCACCTTATTCACTTTGAATTTAATGACCTTTGTGTCTTACTTTGGCAGGGCTGCTTGATCTATTGTATTGGTCGAACAGTCCATCACGTCATACTGGAACGATAATAAGCAACGTTTACTATTCTTTTTATTTTGCTTTACTCTCGCCACGAATCTGATACACTACCACCCCAAATAATGTGAGCGCTCCAACTATAGCTGCAATAAAGGCTGCCATGAATACACTAGTTGCAATCTGGACCAATTCGACACTTACACTAGCTGTGAAAATGGCAAAGACCAGAATATTGAAACCAATCAATGTAAATAGACTGAGTAAAATTCTCCTGATGTTATTAGATATTCTAGCAGAATCGGATAAGGAGGTATTATCCTTTTCTGGCTTACCGACTGTCGTTGAAATTATTTTTCCTACAATCTTATCTTTAATATTGCCTGTGTCCGATGAGTCAGATTTTTTATTATCATATTCGTCGTAATGATCTTTGATATTACCTTTCTCCTTTTCTAGGTCGTCCATACTGGAGCATATGCGTATTTATTGTATATAATGACGCTGCTTATAGCATGTACTATATGTTATCATCTTCATTATCGAAGGTTGCATTTAGTACCTCTTTTCATATTTTCTGCTATGAAGAACTCAATGTATAATAAATAATATTCGTCGTAGAATGAAGATGAAACTTTGACGAACTCGGCTGTTTCAGTTCCATTGTTCATAACCTCGACAACCAAAGTGTCTTCATTCATCCTCTGGCTGAGGAGTATGATGTTAGGTCCTTGCAACGATGGGGAGCTTAACACAGATTGGTCTTTCTGCGGAAATGCGTCTGAACTCGCACTCAAGGTTCATTTAAAACCAAGGCCGTCGGTGCAAACAACGTGCCTAGAGCTGCGATCAAGGTGCAGTAACATCATCGAAACTGCGTCGTTTGCTGGAAGTTATTTGATAAACCTAGAGCTGCGACAAAGCAGCTCACGTAACCAGAAACCCAATTATTTCTTACCCTGTCCAACTATGTGTCAGGGCGTCCTTCCTCAAGACGAAGTTTTAGAAGAACCACCAACAGCGCGTCCAGAGGAATCATCACCAGCAGCTGGAGGACCACAAGGGAGACCACAAGGAAATGAAGGAACGCTGCCTCCAACAGACTTTTCTCTGAGGTAGAATACAATCATATCTTGCAAATTCAGACTGGGGCATCCTTTCCCTTTTCAATAAGTAGTAT
>JBKPHJ010000226.1:0-3017 GCA_046729835.1 Thermoproteota archaeon | reverse complement strand
GTAGTAATCATCCATACAGAATAGAAACCGAACAGGATAGATTCCGCCTAATTGCGTTTTTTGGACAGATTAGGGCTGGCCTCATTTATCTATTAAATGACAAACATGAAAGAATAGTACAGGATATTTCAGAATGGGAACTTATAGAATGTGACTTAAATAAAGACATCAAGGTCAATGATTTGTTACACTATAACGCAATCAAGATTCGGGTAAAGCATTTTGATCATCTGTTCGCTCTATATATCAAGGCATTGGGAACAGATACTGTCTGCAGAGTAGAAGAAAACAGACATTTCAAAAAGCCACTAATAGAATCCATAAATAATATTTTTGATCCGACAGAAGAATTGAAAAAAATAACTTGCTGCAATTTATGATATTGTAAAAGAATTAGCTGGTCAAAGCCAGATTAACAATAGAATGAACAGTGATGGGACTGAAATGAACAAAATAGGGATACGGAGAGCAGACAGATAAGTCGATCAGTAACTGATGATCTTAAATTAAAATTAATGATTTCTTTTAGTCTGTGAAATTAAAAAATAAATTGAAAGTAATTTAAATATCTCATAAGATGCCTTGAATGACTGTGTGACAGGAGTTATGGATGTACAGCGAAATAGGAAAAATACAATCAAGAGTTAATAAACACTAATAATGATAGCAGTAGAAAATGTTCAACAAGTACTTTAGTCAAGGAACATCAAATAAAATTTCTTCACACTATCAGAATCACAATCGGGCATAAATGGAATGCAGCAATTCCTGCTCAGAAGAAGATAAGAGAAATTGAGGAAGGAATTGTACCTTACTATACTAAGGTAATAGATGTTCCAGATAGTATAATTAAAGAAATAGTTCGAATAAATGAATCTTCCAATGAGTTATCCATTTGCGCAACTGCTGGAGGAATGCAATTTACTTATAACTATCTTTTCGCACTTATAACCAAGTTATTAGATAGGTCGAAGGAAGGACGGCACAAAGGTATCAGATACCTAAGTAATATTAATAGAGACAATGTAGAAATAGCCAAGATATTACTTGATTCTGGATTACAACTAAAACACATCAAAAATCTACCACCATTGAGTTTTGGTGTATCCGATAAGGAAATTGGAGCAACTATTGAAAAAATGGAGGAACGAAATTTAGTTCAAAGTCTTCCTTCGTGATGATTAGAAAATATGTTGATTGGCTAAATATAAATGGAAAGAATTTACTCGACTGAAGAACACTGCAGAGAATTTCATATGTAAGATTTTCTACTAACATTAGGGTTCTCCCTATTCGCAGCTCATTTGGTTTCGCTCTGGCGTAAGATATGGTCAGATATGCCATAAAGGGCAAGAAATAGACAGGAAATAGCCTAGTGTTATTTCATGGTAATAAATATCCGTCTTGTCCTTCGGCTTCAGTATAGTACAAGAAGATATACATCTTTCCTGTCTCATTGTTTTGAGAGACAGCGATTCCGCACATGCATCTTTCCACTTCTGTTGCCACATTAACGTCAAGCAAAGGTTGAGGCTGTACTACTCCATCTATGACTCGCGTAACAGTCCCCTTGTCCTTCTCCAGTGCTAGGATATCATTTTGAGATAAGAATGCCATAGTAGTAGGTAATGTCAGTCCCTCAGCTACTACCTCTGAAGTGAAACCAGGGAGATTAAAGATAGGATTGCCGATGTCATCAGAATATCTGAGAACAGGCTCATCCGTCGGCTGAGCAAAGACAAATGTCGAACGCAGCGATGATGATGAGGAGGATGAGGATGAGGAACGGAAGATTGGTGACTGCTGTAACTCCGAAGACGATATTGCCAGTACCAACGGAGATGTAGCAACAGTCAGAATAACTACCAGTATCTCCATATGTCTCATATTACTGCTTCGATGGATCAAGTTATTCACACCTTATAATGATTATGGTAAAATTGGTCATTCAACAAAATGGATTTTGCCCTTGTATACATCTATTTATATTATAACTAATTATGACCAGATAGTTAGCACGTTAATTCATGACCCGTAGAGCTACCGTTTCTTTATTATTTTTTCAATTATTAGGCTTATGAGATAGTCACATTTGAGATTTAATCAAACTTAATACTGCATTTTGCAATTTCACTTTTTTGTTATTGGATGGCATGAGAAAGTATCAATCTCCGATGCATATTTAAGGCAAAAGGTACTATGGATATCAAGTTGCTGATCTTGAGATTCGGTTCCATCAATTGCCAGGAATGAGATGATATCGGTGCCAAATAGATTTAGTGCTGTTCTATTTGCTATTTCCTTGTCATATCCTTCTCTGAAAAGTCTCCTAGGAAATCTGTCTGTTGCAGCTGCAACGGAGTACTCATGACAGGAACTTTGCTTTAGCAGTTGTACCTTGTTTATGCTGACTATTTCTAGGGCTTTTTCTAGCGGACAGTGATGAACCACTGATATTATTGTGCACGATATAATACAGCACCCCATAAGAGAGCAGATCCGAATTCAGGTTTCAGAGTCCCGCCTTAAGAGAGGTAGTTTTAATGGATGTTTTTTATCTTTTCTCTTTTGGTACATCTATTACCTTGCAACGTCTGCATCATTTTCGTCACCGTGTATTCGTGATGCAGTATTGTCCAGATCATCTTCAGATGTGTCGAAATTAGGATGCCATGCTTGTCCCACATGCGGATAGGTTCCCATTCTAAAAACCAGCTTGTACGTCAGGTCGTTCTTTGAATGAATTCCTTTCTATGTCTTTATCTTCTGGTTCGAATAACTTATGCTCTTCCTTGAAATCCAAATTGAGCCACTATTCTACTGATACCATCAAACCATAGCTTGCATATATCAGCTTTTGTCAGTTTATCAGCTTTTCCTATTTGATGATTGGTGCTGCATGGCCACTAGGAGTGCCCATTAGTTTACGTACAAATTCCTGGAATTTTGGATTCCTATAAGAAGTAGAAAAGACATATAACTAAAACTAGAATACCAATGGTGATGATCGGATTGCG
>JBKPHJ010000225.1:0-7064 GCA_046729835.1 Thermoproteota archaeon | reverse complement strand
ACGTAGGACTGATCACATCAAACGGCCCGATAGGTCCTGATGTGATGGCAGCAGAATGGACTCATCATGTATCCTATTCACCAAGTTTGATATCTATCAACGTACGCGGAACTGATGCGACAGCAGAAAATATCCAAGCTTCAAAAGAATTTGGAATCAATATTGCAGCTGATGATCAGAACGTCATTTGTAGTGTTGCCGGAAGATATGGGGGCAAAGAAGTAGATAAAATATCATTACTCAAGGAAGCTGGGGTTGCTATTTTTTATAATGCGAGCCGTATCAATGTGCCTATGATTCAAAACGTGGCTATGAATGCCGAATGTCGGTTGATGAAGCAAGAAGAACTGGGCGATCATATCATGTTTGTTGGAGAAGTTGTAGAAATATCCGCGAATGAGAATATAAGGCCCCTAATCTATCATAATGGCAAGTATTGTATATTAGGTGAGGAAATCTCTAGACCATCGGCTGATATCTTGGCGAGAATCGAAGAGCTAGCCCAAAAGCATAGTCGAATGAAACAATAAAAAACAAAAGTATGAATAACGTAGTTTGAGTGGAAATGCAGTAACATCTATCATAGAATTGAATTAAACTTCTGAGATTTAAAATCTCCGACCCTTAGTTGTCTTCATGCAAGAAATGGGCTATCAAACAATGGGTATTAAATTTCTTGAAGATTTTAATCGAGTTCGACGGCACGAAGAGATCGTAGGTCTAATCCGTCAGAGATGGTTCAACAAAATTTAACTACATCCGTTCAGAATACAAAATTTGTGGAGCAGGGTAGAAATCAAATAGGGACTAAAAATGTGATCTACTCGTGTGAATGCGAAGCCTAGCTACGAAACTTCTATGTTGTTCTACTACCACTTCAAGCTGCATCATGATAAGTTTTCAATAAAGTAAGGAAGCAAGTAAGTTCTGTCATGCTCTCCAGTTAAATTATCCCGTTTCAATTTTGAATGCAATAGTTCCAATTGCAGGATTTTTACAAAGATAAAATTTCATGCTTCCTCTTTCTCTAGGCTCCATACTCCTCGATCTTAGAAGCTAATTTGCCTAATCTCCTTTCCTGCTATCAATTCTTGCTATCATTCTTGAATTGTTGATGTTGGGTTTCCCAAATAACTGCATTATAATTAAATATTCGCAAGAGAATATGTAGAAAAAAATAAGGGAAAGAGTAGGAAGAAAAATGGGAACCAATAGCAAGAGGGTTGTATCGACGTCAATAATCTAAGCGATACTAGATACTATGCTTTACGGCGAGCTAGCTTTGCAAGCTACGGCAAGACTGCATCATGTAGTTAACCAATTTTTTCTTTTCTCTCCTTAAAGTAAGCTTCACTACTTATAAAAGTAGAAACATTCACACCCAATACTAGTATCGGGCTGCTTTAAGACCAAGAGGTTTATTTTAAGGAGATTGTTCCGTTGAAAGGGGCTTGAAGAGGTACTCCTACCAGTTGAGGTTAATAACAAAGCAGGTGGAGTTGTGTTGTTGTATCGATTCATTAGCATAATGGGATATATGATACGCTGCATAGACAGTAACATATTCTGTATTGCAACTAAATCAAGCACTGACAAATATCGTAAAAAATAGTGACAAAAGGAGTAACCTAATTTACATTTTATACCAGCTCGACAAATTCAGATGTGAGCCCAACGGGGCAGAGTTCGTTGGTGGAGAATAGAATGGTAGGACGAAGGATTGAAGAAGGAGACGTCTGTATTTACAACACTATTCTATTTTCCGATGAACGAAACGACTTGGTTGCTAGAGGGATTAGGATTAGCTGGCGGCTGGATCTCCCTTATACTAAAATTCTTAAAATCTAGTATCAGATCATCAGCTCTAAACGTAGCTATAGGACCAGCGTTGGTGACTATATAGTCTTTAGGCCTATCACAATTTGCACTATAAAATTCCTCATCAGTAGTCCGAGCATACCATCCTCCGTTATCTATGAAATCAGTAACTTTAGTCCAATTTCCATCATTATTGATATCAATATACGATTCCATCTTTACAGCAGTGGTGTTATTAATTTCAAAGTTGTACATTATAACCTTCCAACCTACCCATTTCCCAATTATCTGATCAGTGACTTTTTGGTTAAACCTCTCCTCAGTATAACCACCAGTCCACCATATTGATTTCTTCCAACTCACAAAACCATTAGGATGGAGGATCCCAAATAGGGCCGTTCCTTCGCAGGGTTCTTCATTATTACGTTTTCCACCACGGGCGTACCAGGCTATATCTTGTATTTCACTTTCGTGGGTTGCTAATTCATCAGTTAAACTTGAATTGCTTTGTGCGGTGGTGTTAGCAGTACGGTTAGCGAGGGAAGATGAGGAATTAGCGGATACGATTTTGATATAGCCAGTCAATTCAAGGTTTTTCCATGGTTCCGATCCACTTGGAGTATCTACGTTTATTCTTATTTGAGGATTTGAGTAGTCAGAATTTGTTTCAGAAATCCGCCACGATCCGTCGGTTTGTCTGGTAAGGTTAGGTTCAAACGTGATCGACAAGAGACTGTCGTTAGTAGGATTGCTCATGTTCATATACCATTCCCTCCCGTTTTGCTTAGTCGGATAAATCTCTGATACTCCAAACTTATCGTGCAATGTTCCATTAGACAATTGTGACTGCCCAAGCGCTAGCACCAGATGAGATGTTGAGGAGCAGGAAATATGAGCAAGAAATAATACAGATACAAAAAGCACGCCACAAACGAGCCAAACCATGAGATCTACGTTTAAGGGTTTCTGATTATCGAACCTTCTCCGAAATTTAGGACATATGGAATGTTGATTCATAAGATAGGTGTATCCTATATTCTAGATATTTACCTTTAGGAGAAGTTCATGGAAAGAGCCAAAAAATCGGTGATAACATGAGTACTTGCAATTTACAAATTCGAAATCAAGGTTATTGCCTTGAATGATGAGGCGGCTATCAGCTCATTCTGACCTATCCTCAGCATTTCGCAGGAGCAGATACTCTACGGACCCCGGGCAATTGATTAAACCCGATTCTGGTTATTAATTGATAAGGTCTCTTAATTGAAGCTTTAATAACAAAGATATATATAGTTATTAATATTCATGTATCTCTGCCTAAATGTTTATCACATCGTACGGCATAAAGACTGCTTGTTTAGCATGCGTCCTAGTACTGTTAACAATTTTTGGTTGGACAAGCATCTCTTTTACGCATTCGTCTAGCGAGAACAGCGTAACAAATGGAGGCGCCGGTGTAGATGGCGTTTCAACTATACCCTCAGATGAACCTGTTTCGTTACAAACCAATCAAACAGTGGCTGATACCAAGAAGCCAATCAAAGTATTAGCATCATTCTTCCCAATCTACGAATTTGTAAAGGAAATAGGAGGTAACAAGGTTGACGCAACTACTCTCATCCCCATAGGACTAGAACCTCACAATTACGAGCCCACTATACAGCAGATCCAACAAGCGGAGAGTGTAGATATAATATTCTTTAATGGTTTGAATTTTGAAACATCTTGGATTAACAGAATTAATAATGACAAAAAGGTTGACTCCATGTCGGTTAATCCACATATTTGGCTAGATCCTATCTTGGCGAAGCATCAGGTAAAGAATATTAAAGACGCACTAATGAAGGCCGACCCTGCTAATAAAAAGTACTACGAGAGGAATGCCGCTAACTTTACTGGAACTCTGGATTCTCTAGATGCATTGATAAGATCAACACTCGAAAAGTGTGGGAAGAAGGATTTCATTACATTTCACGATGCATTTAGTTACTTTGCAGATAGGTACGGCCTAAATCAACATAGCATTACCGGAGTCGCACCAGAGGGTGAAATATTACCTCAGAAAATAAGCGAAGTCATAAAGATTGCTAGAAATCTTGGAATAAATGTCATTTATTCAGAAGAATTAGTATATCCGCGATTTGCAGAGGTGATCGCTCAGGAGATCCCAGGGGGAAAAGTAGTTATCTTGAGCCCGATTGAGGGAGTTGAGAAAGAGGAGCAGAATGCGGGTATTGGCTATATTGATAAAATGAAAGAAAATCTCAATAATATAAAGATCGGTCTGAACTGTCAATAATTGTTAGGAACAGTGACGTACCTGTATATTTATAGGTCAACGTAATAATAATCATTTGGGAATACCGATTTCATCTTTTAGCTTTATCTTTTTCATAATATTTATTTTTTTCATAATAAATGCCTTTTGTCATTTGTACGTTTTGCTGGTGTCATAATAGAAAACAGTAACACATTGTGTTGGCATCCATTATCCGATAGATGAAGTATTAAAGAAGATCTGTCATTCCAGTGCGTGATATGATCCGAGGTGTAATCGATCGTTATCGCTAACATTATACGTACTTATAACAGTTTTTTAGGTCTTTACATTCAGTTTACTTTATTGATTTTTGCCTCGACGATCTAAAGTACTTCTTTTCTGAGAATTTGTTTTCGTAGATTTATCTTCAATTCGGGTTAACCAGTCTATTGGTTAATGAAGCATCTCTTTCTTCTCGTGAACGTGCTCGATATCAATATGTTTTCTTAGTTCTTCACTTGAAGCAATTAACTCTTGACATATTTCACATCTGAAAGTTAGATTAACGTTACTAATAGCTTCAGCCGCTTGTAAGGGAAAGGAAGAATAAGACTGAATTTCAGGCCATAGGTTTACGAACATTGCAGGAGTATTGGCTCGTAGCCATGCATACATTGAATATTCTTCCTCCAAGTTCTGCCGTAAGGGGGGTATTGCAAAGAACAAGCTATTGATTTTTGTTGCAAACTGAATCAACGTATTGTACTTGGCTATTTCTGCATTCTCAACTATGATATCCTGTTCAATCTCCTTTAATTCCCATTCTGCCAAAGTAATCTGTTTCTTCATATTATCTAGAATAGAGCGCGGAGGTCGTAAGACAGGGAGATCTGCTTTCTCATATATTGCTATTCCATTTGATTCCGTTATCAGGTTGCGCACCCTTTCTTGCTGATGTAGGGTTTCCTGCAAATGGTGCCCAAACTTCAGCTTCGCTTCGGGAAGGAGAGTGACTTTTTGGATTCTTTCTTTAATTCTCTCCTCATGAGCAATTTCCATCGCAAATGCGTCATTCAAGTACAAAACAAAATTCTCCTCCACTCTTTTCGACATTTTGAATCTTGGATATTTGTATACGTGCTCTTGCTTATAATGCTAGTGTAATATAGTTCCGAAAACCAGTTTCGTAGTGGCTCAATTTCGTACTTATTTAATTAGTAGCAGTGACGAAGAAACTTTTATCTTTTATCTTCTGCCATGTTTGTAGAGGAAATGGAAGAATTCCAATACAAGTGGGAAACTTAGCAAATATGGTGACGGTTTTATTAACTGCAAAAACAATAAGAAATGGTATCCACATCGGTAACAGCTTATTGACTTTGAAAAATCTTTTGCAAATAGCGTTCATCGCGAGCAAGAATCTGCCCTTATTGCTTTGAATTATCGCCTGCTTTCCAGAACACTATATGGTTCATCGACTTACAGGATATACAAATTACCTCACCACAAACATGATGACCTTTGAGTCTAATTCGAAGCTAGAAAGCAGCTATTCTGTCAGACTAGCAAGTATGATTCGTAGTTTAGATATAGCGTATGACAAACCCTCATGAATCGAAAGTGTCATAATGAATTATAAGCACTGAGAATTTGCTATAAGCAACGGCATGAGATCCAAATTGGATTCTGATACTAGCCTACCTCTAAATTATGAGGAAAATCTCTAAAAAATACTAATCTCAAGATTTGGAGATAAAGCAACTAATATTTTATGGCTCAATCAACACGAGACTTACGAAGGCAACGAGGTCTATTATATTTGCAAACAGTTTTAATCGGGTCGGTTGGCTAGATACATACTTGAACCTTATCAAGAGAAGAATCAGCGATTATGTCCCAATAAGGACTGAAGAAGACAAAAATAGAATTGTAATAGTTCCCAGACAACAAGCAGAGCACATTGGGCTCTACCTTGTCGTCATTGTGGTATGACCTTTGAAGATGAGATCCACTTGGGTACTCATCAAAGGATACATTTTTTATGTGAATATGAATATTGCTGCCCAACTATCAAACCATTATCCTATCACCGAAAGATTGGGGTTACAAATACGAGCCAGATGAAGGGGATCAGTTATGCAGTTATGCTTTATGTTTTGTGGTTTACATTGTTCTCTCTAAGAGCCTCGTTCAATTATATTGTGGAACCCAAATACCAGATGGTATCAATGAAGTTCAAATGTGATTTAAGTCGGTTGAATTTTATTTTGTCATTACAGGCTTTCAATATTTCGTTGTTTGTTGCCATATTGTCAGCATTAAGCTTCATGGTACTTGGCAACTGGTTCGACTCCCTTATCGTTGACGCATTTGCTTCTTATCAGCCGGTGCTTCGTTTTTCTACTGAAGGAGAGGGTAGTTTGCCAGTAGTACGAGATCCTCATCTGCATGTAGAAGTGGTGGCCGAAGGACTCGAGTTACCGACCACGATGTCATTCCTAAGTGCTGACGATATTTTGGTCTTAGAAAAGGATAATGGTACAGTCCAAAGAATAGTTAACGGAAGTATGGAGCTGGCACCATTGCTTGATGTCAATGTCGCCACGTCGGTTGAAAGATGCATGTGTGGGATTGCAATATCGCAGAACACGACTGGATTCACATACGTCTACCTTTACTATACCGAATCTGAATCAGGAGACAGAGAAGACATTAAGGATGGAAAAAAACCTCTCGGAAATCGAGTCTACAGATATGAATTTGTAAATGGTATGCTAGTAAATCCAAAGCTTCTTCTAGAATTACCAGCGTTGCCAGGCCCTAGGCATAATGGAGGAGCCATCCTGCTCGGCCCAGACAAAAATAGCCTCTATGTACCGATCGGTGATGTTGATGGATCGTTTAACCCAGGTGGTGACTTTGTCAGCACATTGACGCAGAATTATGCAAATTCAAGCTTAGTTGATGGGAGAGGCGGGATCCTTGA
>JBKPHJ010000224.1:0-26765 GCA_046729835.1 Thermoproteota archaeon | reverse complement strand
TTATCGATTTCAGTTAAAAACTCGGTCAAGTCCGTCCTCTTGGGTTCTACGATCGTGATAGAAAATTCATTTCCCCAAAGATCTGATTTTGAAAGAGGGGTTCGTCCATACCCTACTAGGAATATTTTAGTGTGATGAGTGTTAGCCTTAGAATGTATATATCTTATTTTCTTAGTAGTTGTGGCATACTGCGTTGTACTTGCCTTAGCATCTTTGATACCAATGACTCTCAATTCTAAATTAAGCTGATCTTTTATTTCAATGACAGCATGATTAGAATCTATATTGCGTTTTTTTAGGATATATACTGGAAACCTGTAAATAGCATTCGAATTTTTCGACAGGTTTTTGAGATATGACTCATTGAGGATCTCTTTCACCAGAAATTCAACCGGATCTCTTTTGATTCTTCCACCAATACCACTAAATGCAGTACAATAGTGTTTAATACCAGCTAGTTGATCTATC
Organism: Thermoproteota archaeon; assembly: GCA_046729835.1. Classification (GTDB taxonomy): domain Archaea; phylum Thermoproteota; class Nitrososphaeria; order Nitrososphaerales; family Nitrososphaeraceae; genus TH5896. Next base: position 26,297 of record JBKPHJ010000224.1, on the reverse strand, counting down.
AGCGGAACAGGAAGGGTCAAAATGTAAGGTTCTCATAGCAAATAAAGGTATTTTAATTCTTCATGAAGCAATAGGTTCAGAAGCGAAAAGCGAGAAAAAAGAAGAAAAAAAGTGAAGAAAGAAGGAGAAATACGAAAAATATGAATTTTTGCCTTTGATCATCATGAGGCTTTTGATTGATATGATTTTCGGTCGTTCCACTTTACGCATCTATAATAAATTGTTCCGTTTATTGTGACATCTTCGATTCTTGTCGAACCGAGATTAGGGTCCTTCCAACTTTTTCCACGCACAATGATACTTGATATACTACCTAACATGTCTTGAAAACCCAACTTGAGCATCGAATGATTGATATCTTCTTCTCTCATACCTGTAGCCTCGGCAATTTCCTTTACAGAATATGCTTTGTCACTGTTTCGACACAAAAAATCTGCCACGATTCGGTTCAGATCTCTATGTGCTTCGAACTCTGATGCATCGATAGGAGGAGGAACCATTCACAAAGCTAATCAGCTGATACTAATATAACCGAATCTGTGCGAATGGGACTTTTGTTAACACTTTCTTGAACTGAGACTAGTTCTGGTGTTTTTATATTCAATATTCATTATGTCCGCCACTGAATATTTTGCAGACCTACATCTTTATCCTGTCTAATAAATCAACAACCTGATCAAGGGTTGGGGGTTCAGAGAAATGATTTCTAATATAAAGCGAAGAGGTGGCATTCGCAAATGTTAACCTGTCTCGTGGATCCATACCAGCAAGATATCCGATGACATCAGCCGCATCCCATACATCTCCTGCTCCAGTCAGCGTTCTGATTTCGCTTCTAATTGCCGGAACTGTTTCACTGTCGCTGCCGTTCGACCAAGATGATCCTTTTTTGGTATGGATATCAATGCTTATTCTGGTTTTCTCAGAAATTTTGATAGCAGCAATCTTGATGTCTTCTTTTCCGTACGAATTCCTGGATAACAAATGACCTAATCCCAGGGTTGAGCCGATTTCGTTACATTCATTTTCGTTAATACTAAGTACGTCTATCCTATCTGATAAATTATTAAGCGTCGCAATAAACTCTTCCTTTCTAAGATAGAGATCTGCAGGATCAACGAAATGAAGAGCTTTTGAAGAACTTTCGAACGCGAATTTCATCAATTCGGTTCCTTTTAAATTGCTTGCCCAGTTAGCTACAATTACAGCGTCGGCTGTATTCAATATCTTCAAATGGTTTTCAGTGTTTATTCTTTCCTGACCAAAATCTGCATTATCACCTACGTCGCTAAGCATGATATTCACTCTAGAATCACTATTTATATCTTCAAGCAGTTCCAATGAAGTGGTTTTACCTTGTAGTCCATCAGAAATCATGACTTGTACCTTTTCTCCAAACTTCAGAAAAGTGCTATCAATCACGGATTTTGCAAATCCATCCCCAACGGTGAAAAGAGCTATTCGAGCTCCTAGTTTTGCAAGACCATAAGAGATGTTGACAGCGTTTCCACCTTTTCTGTCGAAGGTTGGAATTTCACGTATACTCCCTCCTCCTACATGAACCTTATTAACTATGGCCTCGAAAAAGTCGTCTTTTGATTTCAACAGCAAAATTCGATCTAAGAAGAAGTCGTGCATGGTAACGATCTGATTCATGTAGGAATAATATCTCTTAACTGCAGAATGTATGTCAGTAGTATTCTTGTCCAACGCTAATCCTCATCTTTAGAGAGAGGTTATATTATTTGTATAGTATCGCAAATGGATCGAAGATCCCTTTGGATTGAGGATGTGTGTACTTGTGAAAGCATGAGCTAGTCGGTCACCTCTATATCATCTAGTCTAACAAAAGTGCTTCATTTTCGGGATATCTAAACCAAACGATAAATGATGAATATAAGATTATATTAATTATGCTCATATTTCATAACCTTTTTTCCGTTTGGCGAAGGAACAATTCTTATTTTTGCGTCATCAAATTGTTTTGTCAACTCTTTTCCGTTGAATATCCTGTCTAGGCATATTGCTAGGGCTGCTATCTCCGAATGTGGTTGATTTCCTACTGCAATATTATAGTCAGAAATATCGTATGTCTCACGAGGAACCTTGGAAGCCCCAACCACTATAAGGATGTTATCATCACATTCCCGTAATTCCTCAGCAACACTATCTATATTTACGCCGTACATAGTCAGATGTACTATCTTCCCACCAGTTGATTTCCATTCCTTTGCTACAGCTTTCCAATTCTCGATTATTTCGATATCAAAATATCTTCCTCCCCACCCACTTATGACCTCCTCCATTGTGATTTTTATTGAATTGTCTACCTCTGTCATAAATATCCGATCAGCACCCATTGCCCTAGCGACAAGGGCTATATGAGTGGTTACACGATCATCACGGACATTTCTGTGTCCTAGCCTTAGAACAGATACTTTCAAACGAGATCACACTTTAGTAGATAATCATTCTTTAATCAATATTCTTCATAAACATTCCCAACTAATCCTTTATATCGACCTGTTGACAATTAGACCTTATTTCATCTGGGACTGACTCGATCATAACTTGTTCACAAAGGGTCCATTTTTCTGAAATACTATTAAATCAGAACCTCCTGAATAGCTGACAGCTTGATATCTATGTGATGATATTTTTACTAATATGGGAAAGCGATGCATATCCTTGCGGGTCTAGCTCCCTTCAATATCCAGTAACTTGATGGATAATTACCTAAATGTGCCCGGTTTATCTCTGTTCACCGATTCCACAATATACGTTTCGAGTGAGCTTGAACTTTGCTCTCATAGATCTTACCAACTAACAGATATCCTGATAGGAATATATATTATTGTCCAGAAGACTCTACCGTGCCGTCGTAGCTCAGCCCGGGAGAGCACTCGACCTCTTAAAGTGGGGTGACGCTGAAGACCGAGCTGTCGTGAGCTCAAATCTCACCGACGGCATTTTTAGTTGGGTGATTTGTTCAAAACGAAATAGTAAAAAATACCCATTATACTAAAGTATTTGATGTTCCATCAACTACTAAAGAGGCTATTCTGCAATCATATGGAATCATTCTCCTTTAGAAAGTATAATGATTTTGATTTTCGTGAATATGACCAGTGCTCAAAATGCGGAAAGATTTTGAGACATATGAAGGGATTTGATGAAGATCTTCGAGGTTGAGGAGATATAATACTGCCTAAGACAAATCTTCAAACCCTTCTTATTATTTGGTGGGCAGGAGCAGCTCTTGCCGGTGCTTCATTAATTATTCCCATATATAACATCTATCTGATCGTTGGGATAATGGGCTGGATCATAATGCTTATGAGCACTTCATTGATCATTTTCATGATCAAGAAAATTAAGAATGAGGACAAGAGAAAAGAGCTGCCTCAGAATGAGTGACTAGTTACTTTCCTTGCCACCCTGCTCTTCTATTACCACGAGGGTTACGGTTGAAGTTATCCCTGGGATCTTCCTGATTTTGTTAGTTATAGTGTGGTTCATCGCCTCTGTATTTTCCGATTTTACTTTTACAAAAACATCGTGTACACCATAGGTTCCGCGTGCTTCTTTCACATCGGGCAAATTAGAAATTTCGTTAATAATCCTCTCCTCAGATCCTAATGTACAGTTTACCAAAATATACGCAGTAGGCATCTAGATCCCATCTACATCCTTTACTATTTTAGTGTTATTGACATAGCCGTTATTTGCTTGCTAGCTTCTGTGAATATATTTCAGTAGGGATCATTTTTGGACGATAATGCTTTTAATAAGTTCAGAATCCTTATTCAATAAATATCATGAATCTTCATGGAGCTCGATGTAGACAGTAATTACCGATCCTAATAAAATAGGTGCAACGTTCGAATATGAACAAAAATGAAGCTGTTCATTTAGAAGCGTGCTGCACTATAACACTAAGGGAGAGTTGGAGTCACTAAGATCTTGGGTGTAAGTGTAGAATCGTGATGACATTTTTTCTTGCATATCGGACAATTTCTTCTGTCACCTACTGAGCAGTGACAAATGTGGTTTCTTAGAAAAGCTTCTGCACTTCGACTATTTTCACCTGTGCCATCGCAAAATGGGCATGGAAGCGCATTGAAAGTGAACTTAGTCCCATTACAGATTCCACATCCCTTCGTAGAAAAAAATCGTATAGCATGTCTGCGAGTACTGTTACTAATGAAGAACATCTTATGCTAATAATCATCGTAATTTTGCCTTATTTAAATGCCTTCGTCTGGGTCCATCCTCTTCAGATTAAAAGAACCGTCAGGGTCGAGTATGCTTTAGATCATGAGATTATTGCTTACAATGTTTATATTGCTTAGTAGTGTCCTGCCCAAATTCTCATTGCGCAGAAACTAGAGGCATATGGCTTCATGTACAGTAGTCACTATTTCTGGAATGGAAGCATATGAATTAGCCACAAATCCAACCGTATGGTACCTTTGTCGAGCCCAGTAACAATAAATCATGCGAGCATAGATTTAGTACCAGTTTCTATATGCCCTGATAGAAATATGTTTAGGCGCATTCCTATTCGTTATCCAACACCTTTAAATTCAAAGCGACGTTATGGACAATATTGCATGTCAAATGCTATTAATGAGATAGACAATGCTATAGACGAGTTCTACAATTCGGAGAGAAGGTTATTAATAGATACTCTAGAACGACAGAAAGATAGTATAAGAGAAGCTGCTTTGAACGAGGTGAAATCAGCCGAAATTTGTCTTAAGGATGAAGACTATGCTGGATCTGCTTTTCATATCATGATGGCTAATGCATATCGAGATTACTACAGAACTTTGGAGTGGCAAAATATTCAAAGTAATTCTAGCTCATGATATGCAAGGGCTAACATGATAAAATAATTTTAATATGAGAGTACGTATTTGTTCAAGTGAATCTCATCTGTCTGTAGTTCCATGTTGAATCTTTGTGTATGCTTCATCAATGAGGTTTTTTACGACATAGCATAGATGGAATAAATATCGTTTCATACTACCTGCGCCAATGAACAAAACAGATAGACAGGTAGACATGAGGGCTCTGTATTCACTTTCAGAATATTGAAAAAGTCGTAGTTAGGATGTAAAGGCATATGCATGAATGAACGATCTTGTATGATAGAAAACCAAAAAAATCTACTTCCGTGGGCACATGGTGCTTACATTTATCGTCGTTTGATACATATTTTTGCGTCCATCATTATTTTTGGCAGATTTCAAAAAGAAAGAATTCATATGAGAACGTAGTACTGGTTTCATTATATGAATAAGAATAGGAAGGTCGCTTACGTATCGTCAGCCGTGGTCATAGCTTTATCGGCTGGGCTGATGTATTGGGAATTTGCTTCCGATAATTTACAAGTTGAATTGCAAGGTCTAGGGCCATTCTCTCAGGCTCTTGCAACTTCTGAATCAGAACCAAATAATCGGGACGACAATCCGATCGTCATCTCAGTTAAGAACATTACGGTTGAACCAATCGATAGTTCACAGTCCCAAATACATATAGCATTTAATGCCTATAATCCCAATCGAGGAACTATTATCCTTGAGTCAATTCAATACAAGATCGTAATTGGCAGCATTGAAGTGGCCTCCGGTGAGATAGGCGAGAGGTTGGAAGGCTTTCTTGCGTCTCAGGGAAATGTTTTTCCAGTCATAAGTTCTGGGAATGTAACTCTGAAGGATACCGATTTAATAAGGCGGACCAGGGTAAATTCAGATCTTTGGAATCAAATGAACGAGAACACAGTTGATTCTTATCAGGTAAACGGAACCTACTCATTTAGCCAGACAACCACACTTCAAGCAAGTGGCGGAGATCGAACTTTTTCTTTGGTATACCCGTGATTATTTTGCTCAATAATAAGTAATTTTGTCGAGAATCCTAGTTAATGTTTAGCTTCGTTCTTCGATTTGCCAAACAGACTCTCTATCGAAAAGCTGCTCTCTCTTCTTTCCATGATGTAACAGCGTTCATAATATTTACAAGTCATGCAAGATTCAGAAGGCTCAACTATAGGTACCCTGTTCTCTTTTAGCAGGGTAGTTAAAACTCTTGCTTTTCTTATTAATTCTTCAAACATCTTATTGCTTTTTGCTACGACGAATTCTGAAGTTTTCCCGTCGGCCTGAATGTAAATCAAGATACCTTCAGCTTTGTTAAATGCGTAAAGACATGCATTGAGACACAAGAGATCTTGCGGTTTGGGAGCCCTCGGTAAAGAATCCGAAACTTGTACTCTGACAACGAGTTCCTCTTCTAGAATCATATCTGCTGATACCACCAATGTCAAATTATCGATTTTGTATTCTGATTCTACATTATCAAACAAATGTCTTAATCCGTGTGATAAAAGATGCTGAAATAACATAGTCGTATTTGGATTCATCGGTTCGACACGTTCGTAATATGATAGCCGTGTACACCTCGATGCTTCGTCAGCATGGATTCTATTAGGATCAAGTGTGATCTCTCTTGACTGTATGTATTTCTCATTGACTGAATCTGTAATTATCTTTCTTAGGTCTTTGCTACCCATCATCTTGTTCTTAGTATGCTATAACAGTATTTGAGATTAATAGACCTTAAGATGCGGGTTTACTAATTTTTCTTGTAATCATTGATGGGCTTTTTAACTTAGCGATAAATCATAACCTTGCGCAGGCGTATTCTCATATTTAATGAGCAGAGTTGAACGTGAGAGAAGATCTCCAGAGGTTAGATTTAAATATTTGAATGCAGGTTATATACCTGTTTTTATATAAGATAATGAAAACTTCAATAAAATGTCCAGTTTGCAATCAAAGTAATCAGAATATTACAGATCCTGAATCTGGCGAAATTATTTGTGGAAATTGCGGCACAGTCATGTTGGAAAATGTGCAGGAAAATAGAGCAGAGTGGAGAGCTTTTAGTGTAGAAGAAGCGAATAATAGAAGCAGAACTGGAATGCCTACCTCACTTGCCAGACATGATATGGGATTGGCTACTGTGATAGGTCGATCTGATAAAGATGCAAGCGGGAAAGGTCTAGATGCCATGGTTAGGTCTACTATGGATAGGTTGCGAGCATGGGATTTTAGAACCCAAGCTTATTCACCTGCTGATAGGAACCTTAGACATGCATTTAGCATATTGGAGAGGATAAGAGACAAACTTGGCTTGTCGGAGGCAGCTATTGAGAAGACTGCTTACATCTATAGAAAAGCTCAGGAGAGAGGATTAGTTAGAGGAAGAACCATTCCTTCCGTACTTTCAGCCGCGGCCTACATAGCATGTCGGGAAATGGGAATTTCTAGAACGCTTAGTGACATATCCGATCTTACCAATATAAAGAGAAAAGAACTGGCTAGAACAACTAGACTACTTATCTTGGAACTTGATCTGAAAGTACCTATGGTCGACCCTATAAAGTGCATTGTGAAGGTGGCTAATAAGACAAGGTTAAGTGAACGAACTAAGCGTGAGGCGATGACCATCATGCAGAATGTGACTAAACACGGAATATCTGCAGGAAAGGATCCTATGGGATTGGCTGGTTCTGTGTTGTATTTATCATCGAAAAATGTTGGCGAGAGCATTACTCAGATGGACATAGCAGAAGCCGCAGGTGTGACAGAAGTTACGATCAGGAATCGCTTCAAGGATCTCAAGAGCAGATTGGAAATGAATTAAATTCTCCAATTTAAATTGACCTTATCACTCTTCCCTAGTCCGCCACTGATTTTAAATCTATACGGGCTCCAAAAAAACATCATATTCTCGCAGAGAAGTTTCCTGCGGGGCGTGCCTAACGACCGAAACTCTTCGGGTGTCTAACTGGACCTCAAAGTTCAAGAGCACATACAAATATTACTTTTGAGGACCAGCATGGAAAAAAGGAATGGGTAATCTCATCGTCATCATCAGAAAAAAGTTATGTGCGAAGTGCGGGATTTGAACCCGCGATCCCGAGCTTGGGAAGCTCGTACCTTAACCAGTCTGGGCTAACTTCGCAGTACCTCTCTAGCATGTATAAGACAATATAATTGTGATTAGCTACTTAGCAATGAAGATTTACTAGGAACGGTATCGACATTTATTATGCCTTCTTCAGTGAAGCTTTTAGAACACATTCGTAGAACTCTATTGACTGAAAATATTTCCTCGAATAATTTCAGGCCGATCCATAGAAGTCCATTGCGTCGCCTAGCAATTCCTCTGAGTAAAATGACTCAACAGCAAACAAACAGGTTCAAATCATGATTTATCTCTGATCGATATAGGTGTCCACTATCTATATTTCTACAAACAAGGTATCATCTTCAACAAAAATCTTATATGACCCGATAGATTGCAGTTTTTGCGGGAACCAAATTAACTCTCCTGTAGTCAGATCCCATTTTGCTCCATGCCATGGACAAGTAAGTTCTTTATCATGCAACTGGCCTTCATGCAATTCGGCTCCTGCATGTGTACAAATGTTACCCGTTGCAACATATCTTCCATGAATGTTAGCAATTAGTATTTCTCTGCCACCAGCCGTGATGCTAACAGTCTTACCCTCAGGAACATCAGATTTTCTTCCTACAAGTACTTTAGCCATAAATTCAAAGTCCGGTCAGCCTTATTTTAACTTCTAATCGTATGTCGAACCTTTAGTATCTGCTAGGTATCTCAAGATGCGGTAAGTCGCTCACCACTATCTATCTAAAAATCAAGTGATTTCCATTTCAAAGACAAAGGATTTTACTCGCCAAGGGGAGCGGTAAGGCTGGATCAAGCGTAGAGTTCAGGGCTCACCACATGAAGCAGCATCTTATATGTCTCCATCTCATCGAGATATTCGAACTAATGGGTTTCAGCATCCTTTGAGAGTGTGATTATTGGCTTCCAATCCAGGTGCTGAAATGACACTGGGTCCTTAAGCGGATACTTAACCCATCCCTTTACAACCATGAACTTGTAGGCCTTAACATCATTGTCTTCTCCGAACACGAGCTTGAGCGCGGTGCCCCACCGTTTCTTTTCTTGACTTATACTGATTACTCTATTGAAGGGTATATTCATGTTTTTATTACTCTCGCGCAGGTCATTCTCAAGGTCCTCAACCTCGTATGGATCGATAGCTGAAAAGGCATAATCGCTTTCTTCAAATTTTTTTAGCTGTCTCTGTGAATAATCCAGATGTACATTGTACTTCATCTTCGTTTTGGTTACAAAGACTATGCGATTAGTCGTTATGATGAGCATACCTTCCTTTCCTCGCTTCATAAATCCCTCTTGCTGACCCCAAACCCACATAAGGTGATATCTTATCTTCTCCCTCATAGGCTCCAAATTATGTCATATTACGCGTATTTAGAAGAATTGAGTCTGGCACATAAATACATGTAAAAATAATGTCAAAAACCCTATAAACCTACAAGCTGGCCATAGTCTACTTATAGAGGCACAAAAAAAAAGTTTAGGCCAAACTGGGATTAACCTTCTTCCCAGCCCTTTGTGAATAATGCATTCTTCTTAAGAGGAATTGGCTGTCCAGGGGTGTAATCCATGGGTCTCATCCAGAAGATTGCCTTTGTCGGGCAAACTCCTATACAGGCACCGTCAGAGATACATCTTTCAGGATAAAAGACAAATGCTTTTCCTCTCTTCCATCCCTCAACTGGCTTTACTCTTAGGACATCCGGACCTAGTGCAGTGCATATCTCTACACAAAGAGCACATCCTATGCAGTGTTGCTCGCTAACATCTGGAATTATTGCGACTGGCATCTATATCACTGAGTTTCGTTTCATAATGAAACTATTTAAACACTATGCCAAATATATAACAGCGATATAAAGCGCAGATTACTCTTTTACTTTATGGACCTGCATTTATTGATTTTATTGCTTGGTATCTCCTCGTGGCACAAATATATTGCTAATTAACAAATAAGTCTACAAGAACGTTGCGCGCCGAAATGACTATTGGCGAACATTTTGATGAATTACGCATCAGATCGATACGTGTGGTAATCGCGATGATTGTCCTATCGGCATTCTGTCTTAGCTTCGGATTGGCGCCAATTCATCTATCGTTCGACAAAAGTTTTGGTATCACTATTGTCAGTGAAAGCTCTAGTAGTAGAGACCAACCTAATCAAGATTTGTACCATTTGACGATATACTATCCATACTACGACCCATTCAATAATGTCGCCATACAGCTTACAACATTCTTAAAGCACACACTCCTCCCACCTGGAGTATCATTAATTCAAACTGCCCCTGGACAGGCATTCTTCTCCCAAGTGTTCATCGCGATTTTGTTGAGTATTTTGATATCAATGCCATTGATAATAAGAGAGATGTATGCCTTCATTTATCCAGCGTTTGGCGGCACGGCGAAGAGAATCATCACGATCAAAACATTTATTCCGACAATATCTCTCTTTGTTGCTGGAGTAGTTTTCTCGTATGTCATTGTAATTCCGTTTATCCTGAATTTTCTATATGCATATGGCGAGTCTATCGGCGTCGCCACCTTCTTTAATATCAATGAATTCTTCCCCTTTGTGCTTCAGCTTTTGATCGCATTCGGTCTTGCCTTCGAGCTTCCAGCTATAATGTACGCGCTCTCACTGACTGGCATTGTTGATGCAGGGTTCTGGAAAAAGAACTTTAGATACGCTGTAATTATTTTCGTAGTATTTGGAGCAATTATTACCCCAGATGGAAGTGGGATCACTATGTGGTTAGTAGTGGCTCCCATGATTATTCTATACTTAGTTGGAATACTGGCAATTAGGCGATCTCAAAATGAAAGTAAACGACATTCAAACTCTGGATCTGAGGTTCATACAATCAACCAGTAGAATTGTTATTTAGTATTACTTCAAGATTAACACTTAAATGGTGAAAAGGTGTCATACTCTATAGATAGATGTTTGCTTCAAGCTATCTGATGCAGGTATTCGGCGTTGGGGGATTGGAGTGGGTGTTTATTATAGTTATTGCAGTCGTGTTATTCTTTGGAGTTAAAAAGATTCCAGAAATAGCTCGGTCTCTTGGAAAGGCTACTTCCGAATATCAGAAGGCCAGAATCCAGGCAAAACAGGAGTTAGAGCAGATTAAAAACAAGGGTGGTATGACCGAACCGTCAATTGATAGAGAGAAGCTTGAATCGATTGCCGATACGTTGGGAATAGATTCTACAAACAAGAATGACGATGAATTGCGTAAGGCTATTGACTTTGAAATAAGCAAGGGTAGAACAAAGGTCTAAGACTGACGATTATTGAACATTTTATGCGGTATTTCTAACATAAAGGCTCGCTTAGTTCATGAGAGCCAACAAAAACGCTTTTAAGGGATTGAGAGGTGTTTATATTGTGGCCGGAACCGAATTGGTTCGCAGTGTTACGGAACCGAATCGGTCCTCGTCGATTTAGTGATAATAGTATGTGTGGAATAGTTGGTATTTTGAGTAAGAACGGAGAAAATGTTGTGCCCTTAGTGGAATCCATGCTTTCCTGTATAGCATGTAGAGGGCCAGATGGAGCTGGAATAGCTGCAGCCGAACAGATCGTTCAGACAGATTCTGTCGGTGACCTGAGGAAACATCCTATGGCAAACAGCCATACTGCATTGGGACATGTTAGACTTGCAATAGTTGGTGGAACCTGCGGACAACAACCATTTAGAAGTTGCGATGGCAGGTTTATTGTTGAGCATAACGGCGAGATCTACAATTATAAGAAGCTTAGGAAGAAGCTTCGAAAATCACATAAGTTTATTTCTCAAACTGACAGTGAAGTGATTGTTCATATCTTTGAGGACAATTATGCCAAAAGCGGAGACCTTCATGACGCAATCAAAAAGACAGTCTCACAATTAGATGGCGTTTATGCTATTGTGATAAGGGATGAAGAGACGGGTGAAATTGCTTTGGTGAGAGATGTCATGGGTGTTCGACAACTGTATTATGGAGAGAACGAGCAATTACTAGCATTTGCATCGGAGAAAAAGGCCTTATGGAAGATAGGTTTGAAGGAACCGACACTCAGAATTCATCCAGGATCTGCCTTGATTATTATGCCAAACGGCTCTTATAGCGAACAACCAGTTGCAAAGACCCCTGTAACAAATCAAAAGATTAGGTACAGGACGTTGAGATCGGCAGTTGAAGTTTACAAAAAGGCATTAATCTCGTCGATGAAGAAGCGTACTCAAGATTTTGATCGAATAGGCATAATTTTCTCGGGAGGAATTGATAGCGTAATTATTGCATGGCTTGCCAAGAAAATGGTTCGTGAAGTGATATGTTATACCGGTGGAGTGCAGGGCTCCAGTGATATTGCGTTTGCCAGAAGGATTGCAAAAAGACTGGATTTGAAATTGAGAGTCAACGAATTAACCCACGAAGAGGTAGAAGAAATGATCCCGGATGTCATGAAGACAATCGAACATACCAATACAGGTCAAGTAGAGGTCGCTATCCCAGTTTACGCAGCTGTAAAACTTGCTCATGAAGACGGCATCAAAGTGATGTTTTCCGGACAAGCAGCAGATGAATTATTCGGAGGATATTCGTGGTACGGTAAAATAGTAAGAGAAGGAGGGTATATAGGATTGCGCCATTACATGAATGAGGACATACAACTGCTGTATAAGGAGACACTAGAGCGAGAGGATAAAATTACAATGGCTCACAGTATTGAAATGCGAGAGCCATTTCTAGACTTGAAGCTGATCAAACTTAGCATGAAGATAGATCTACGTTTGAACGTCAAAGGTGTCTCAGACGCGTTTGGAAAGCATGTGCATAGAAAGCTTGCTCAGAATTTGGGCATTCCAAGGGAGATTGCTTATCGTTCCAAAGAAGCAGCTCAACATGGTTCAGGGATTCACCAAGTATTCGATTTGATAGCAAGAAAACACGGTTTTGACGAGTCAACTGTCTCCAAGAAGTATCTGGACCTTCTCGAATCCCGGGAAAGAGTAGGAAGCTCTCAGAGGTACGGATATCTTTTCGAGAATGAAACGAAAAAAATGTGGATAGCTGAACCACATGTCCAGATGTATCTTGACAGCATCTCGAAGGCATTACCAACACTAGAACAAAATGTCATCACTAAAAGAAAATCCTACTCGTAAACTATTTCAAAAAACTAATTACAAATAGCCTGAATTTCTTGTTTTACCTACCGGAGATATTTTTGGCTGGAGAGAGAGAACAGGCGTTATGGTAAAAGGTAACAACATTTGCGATTGTGTCATTGTACTTGACCTTATGAGAAATGCAATTAAGGAACAGTTTGTGCGGCTAGGTAAGGGAGCTGAATCATAAGTTTTTTATTTGATTAGACGCATAAAATCTCGACCTAAAAATGATACTGTGGATGGAAGCAACGGCAAATGCTAATTATTCTAACTTGTATCAATGGATTTAGTTCTGAAATTGCAGCCGAAACTATCTTTCATGAATTTAGAAATAATGAATGGCGACATCACCAGAGTAGGAATGCTAATCATGAGAAGTAATGCTTGAAATGGAGCTAGAACCGATATGGCCACGCCTGATCCAAAACCTGCGAACATGGAAATGAGACTTCCTGCACACGTGGGGCACCCTACGAATAACCCAGTAGTAATCCCTATTCCCCCCATAACCGATAGTTTCCTTTTCTCGCCTAGGCTCCTTCTGGCCATGGTAAGGATGGAGACCATTAGAGATATATTGAATCCAACCATTGCTGAGACTGCAACAGAAAGAGCAAAGTTAACTGGTATTATCAAAATCATAAAATGATCTGTTAGGTATGTCGATAGCATCGGAACATATCCAGGCAAATTGCAACACGGCGTAATAACAATCGAAGGGATCTTAACACCATCTTCGGTGAATGAGTTATCAGGTTCGTACAGCAGTATTTGTGACAAGAATCCAAAACAGATCCAGTAAAGTATAGATGATATTATCATGATTCTCCAGTACTTAATATCAGTGAACGTTATCGTCAAGTAAATCCCCAAACGATTACCCGTCGAGTAAGCTCTTGCTGTTTCAGCCCTAAAAATCAAATAAATTCCGTAAGTGCAAATGGGGATCGAAACGAATGTCCACAACAATACAATATTTGCCAAATTCCTAAGTTGAGGACTTACATTTAGCAATTGATCATCCTCAGGAGTGGTCAGTTGGCTATAGATAACAAAAATCACGATCAAAGATAAACTGCTTAGCAAGGCTATTCTCACGCCGCGATTTCGTAGCTCTGTGTAATGCCTGACCTCCAAGACGATAGATGGGATTCGATCACGTGAAATTAATCTGTATCGAATTGTAAACCTAAATCTGACAAGCTTACGAGAGATATTCTTTTCGTATGAAACTGGATTTATATAAATGGAATAGAAAGACAGGGAAATCAGTAAATAGCTAAATCGGAGCGTGCCGTCTCATCCAGAATATGTGATCAAAATCTAGGAGTCAAACAAGATATTGCGGATAAAATTGTCTAGCAGCAGAGACAAAACTCAGAAGTTATCACCAAAATTGCGCGTATGTTCATATACCTCTTCTTGAGGTGTTCCTTTCTTGCCGTGGCTATCCGAGTCCTTGTGCAATCGGTAATCTATGATCTTTTCATGTTCTTCCCTTTCGTGATGCAATCTATCCTCTTCATGTATAAACTCCTTTCCGCAGTTTCGACACTTCACAATTGGATGATGGTGAACATGTCTTGTGTGTTGTATAAGCTCATCATATGTCTTAAATTTTTCTCCATCTTGATCGCATTCAAATTTGTCATGATGAAATAGATTCATACGATTTAGAGGTTATAGATTGATCGACGTATTAAATGCTTGCTGGATCTTATGTCCGACAAAATCAGCCACAATATTCTACATACTGTACTGTTCTCTTCCTATGTAGGAGTAATTACCTTTTGTATACTTTGGCCTATTTTGGCTGCTATTTCATTTCTCAAGGAAGAATCGTGATGGCCAATTTTTTCTAATATCAAGTCATTTTCCCATTTATTTTCCGCCCGGCGAGTTCTTTTTGTAGATTCATCAAAGAAATACATCTGGCGAATCGCTACATGAGAAAAATCTTCATTTGGAATTGCGCCATGGAAATGCCTTCTAAAGGCCGAGATATGCACCGTGTCTCCTGGGTTATCCATGGGAACAGTGTCAATATCGTCAATCTTAAAATCTGTAATGGAATCTCCTCTTATTGTACCTACTATTCCTCTTCCTTTAGTAGCAATAAGAACCTGATCAGTTTCATGGTAATGGAGCGTAGTAGTGGCTCCATCCTTGAATGTTACATGGTAAATTTCTAGCTCCCTTGAGGTTTCCTCTCCAAGGATCTGCTGTAAGATCACTTTTCCTCTAAAGTAAGTGGGGTCTACTTTCTTTTCAGGCGAATCATAGATATTTTGCTTAAGCACAGCCATCATAAATTGTTCATGGATAAAAAGCCTTTGAAGCTACCATGCAAAGGCGTTGCAGTTCTGGTGCACACAGACTACCTATCTCCTTTAAACGAGAGCATAAGATTGTTAATAGTTGAGAGTACAGGATAATCCTAAAAAGGCAAGTTATCTTATTCACAAAACCCAATTTGGAACAGAATAGACCTTGTTACTAATAATGGCCGATTCTCAACCGATTAAATAGTGTGTCAGTGTAAACCTTAATTCTTAGAATTGTATACCTTAAGTGAAATGTCTTCCAATTTGCCTGAAAGTGAAGATGAATACATAGTTGCCAAGATTAGCTATGTCGGATTTGCTGACCAGTTGGGGCTAGAGGGGATAGTTATACTCAAGACGTTCGAAGGTAAGGAGTTTCCGATGCGCGCATTTTCTGGTGAAGTTGCTAGGCACATCTCTAGATTTCAAGAAGGTGATAAAAATACTATACCTACAATCTATAATCTAGTAGAGGAGCTGGCAGTAACTCAAGATTTGTTGCTTCTAGAGGTGCGGGTATATCAAAGCGGATCCGTCCTAAGGGCAAATTTATACTTTAAGAGTCGGAAAGAAAATATTATCATGAGGAATTATCGTGCGTCAGACGCCATCGCTTTGGCCGCATACTACGATATTCCAATACGAATAAGAAAAAACCTGTTCGAAGAAGCGATAGAACAATAATAATCTCTCATATCACTGACAATTTTCTGAATGCTAGGTTATTATCTGGCTGATCCTATCATTTTTAATTGCTTCCTTAATTTCTATAGCTATTCTCCTCCCCACTCCTAACACATATCCATAGGAGTACTTGGTATACGGGCTGGTAGTAGACATAATTGGGTTACCGGGAACTCGTAAGGATACATCATATACAACGAGATCAAGATCTCGTGTCACTACACTCTGTAATGAAATGGGGCCGATAAGACCTGGTGGGTATCTGGAGTTAACAGAGGTAGCAAATTTATCACCGATATCAAAAACCTTTTCAAGAAGAGATTCTCGAATGCTGGCCGGCATATGGCCAACTTCGATGTTCTGCAAATCTATATCTAATTCTAGCTGTTCTTTTGCTGGAATTGACGTGGTAAAGTCATGTAGATTCGTCTGTAATCTCCTTTCTATGCCAAGAAATTCCATCTCATGTTTTAATGGAGAATAAAAAAAGTTGAAATTGAAATATGTGCCGACTACATATTCTTCAATAACTGCATTTCTAAGATCATTTCTATCTATGATACCTTTTTCGATTCTCACTTCTGCTTTTCTAATAAAGTCATCAGAGGAGGTAACAATAAAGAAAGCTCTTTCCAATTTTCGTTTTGCTTCTGGAATTTTTACCATCGCCATTCCCGATATTTTGGAGGGGTCCTCGTAGATCATCGGATGTCTAATATTAGCTTGTTCCAATAGACGGTATTGGTTATTTTTTTCGGCACGTTCTTCTGCACGGAGAAGTGACCTATTACCAAACAGGGGTACCGTAAAATGCCTCTCTATCTCTTCATAACCGAGATATGCGGTAAAGGCTCTGTTTGTGACAAAAATGGTATTTAGGTCGACAAGCTTCTGTAGGTTTTCCTTGTAAAGCATATCTGAAAATTTGTCAAGCAAGATTATCTCATCCGAGAGCCTTTTATATCTTAGATACGGTGTCTCTCTTCCTTTTTGACATACGCATACGGTCCTAAGATTTTCATCTTTGGCCCCATCCATGATCTCTAAAGCTGAATGACTTCCGATCGTTCCGACACTGATATTTTTTTCATCGTACTTGTCGACGATATTAATAACCTGATCCAGTGAAATCATAGCAGTGCTTTCATAGTCCTTCTTTTTTCTATTAATAAATATTTTCTTTCATGATCGTATTTCTATTCACATCCACTAATACTGCTTGAATCCCCGCTCGAACCATCACAAAGTCTGCAAAAATCCCTAGGTTGCTAGAATATCCGAAAAATGCATTATTCAGGTTATACCCGAGCTAACTCATCAAGATCACTGGCAACGACTAAGAATCCCACCCTGCATTTTCAGCGCCTTGGGTGGCCCTAAGGGCTTCATTATGTAGGATAGTTATAATGCATTATATGTTTGGTTAAACTTTTTATGCTATCTAAGATATCTCCATTTGGCTCGATTGGGAGGCCGGCTGTATCTGTTATAATCTCGAATCATAATTACGTTGTCACATAAATTGTAATAATGATATTATACATACGACGTGCTCTATATATGCTACAATATATACACACTACCTGACACTCTATATATATAGTAGATAATACGAATAGTATATCAGAATCGGAGGAGAAATAATCATACAAAAAACACTATTGTCAGAAGGACTCTTAAATTGTCTTAGTTTGTCTATTTGAAAACATTATCTAGTTGTCATGGAGTCATGGTATTAAGTAGGAGTGGAGTGTTCTACTGCTTATATTTACCGTCATTAGATGCATGGTATAGGATTGTATCGAGGGTAACCTTTCTAAATTTAATAGTAGATATATATCCTTCCGACTGTATCTCTACCGGTCAATTAAATCAAAAGCTTATTAATCGGTGTTTGGAGATACTTTTGGTTTTAATCTCTTTCTGCAACATAAATCCCAAGTGTATTCTGAAACCCCCTACTCTCATAGAATGACCACTTTTTGCTACAAATTGAGCAGCTTATACTATTATCGTTAGAAGAGTACTGCAGTTCGAAATGACTGCACCGTACTTGGTATTCATGCTTTAGTGCCTCCATTTCTCTAATAGCATCAATGTGCCTGACAGAATTTTCTGTCAATTTACTACATGATCTGAACAGAGAATCTACTTTATCAATGTTATTGGGCGCCGTATCTGTATGAAACGTTAATTTCCTACACCAAGAACGATTGTGAGGGGATGAATAACTCTTCGTAATTCGAACTTTCCTCCTCCTTCAGCAACTATGCTTCAATTGATACATCTAGTCTTCTACTACCGATTACATTGAGAGTTGACTTCCTTCGCATCAGTAAATTCAGTAGAAATCAAATAGCACTCATTGCAAATTGATTTGGAGAGCAGAAAATTAATCCTATGAAATTTTACCTTTTTACACATAGGACATACTCTCATATTTTGTCATTTAGTCTCCCATGTAATAATAATCTTTTTTCCTATTTCGCTAAAACTCGCTTCCTAGACTTCGGAATTGAATTAACCTTAAACTTTAGCCTTTAATTTTTATCCGCCAATTCCTCTCTAGTAACTAATTTTTTCATTTAAACTGGACATTTTGTATAATAATTAAAGAAAGCTCATCGAATAATGTGTTTTCCAATCTATCGGTATAAGAAGATCTGATCAATAGCAAAAACAGCTTACACCTACAGATTGCCATTCATAGCAGCACTATTCTTATTAACAAATATAGTAAAAGAGAAATTACACACACAGAAGCTATGAGAACATTGGAACATTCTGGTAGTATTAGTCGTAGTAATCCTAGCGATCGCAGCAAGGTAAACGTTATGTTGGAGCTTATGGGCTATTCTGCATTATACCCACCCCAGGAATTGGCATTATCAAAGGGTATTACAGATGGAAAGAATTTGCTGATTGCAACTCCAACTGCGAGCGGAAAGACTTTGACAGCGATGATGGCCGCGATCGCGGTCGTTGAAAGGGGATTGAAAGTGGCCTATCTAACGCCATTACGGGCACTGGCTGCTGAGAAATATCATGATTTTAAGTTACTTGAAAAATATCCATTGGATGGCAGACAGATAAAAGTTAGGATTGCAAGTGGAGATTACAGCTCAGCAGGTAAAGGCTTATCTGATGCTGATATTATTGTTGCGACAAATGAAAAGATGGATTCACTGATCCGTCAACGAATCGGTTGGCTGCATAGCGTAGGACTTTTCATATCAGACGAGTTTCATCTCTTATCGGACAGGGAGCGAGGTCCTACCCTTGAGATGTTACTAACTAAGATACGTAAGAATTGTTCGGAAGCTCAAATCTTAACGTTAAGCGCAACTGTGGCTAATGCAGGCAAATTAGCCGACTGGCTCGGCTGCGAATTGATTGAGAGCACTTGGAGACCAACCAAACTTGTTGAAGGGATCTTTGAAGACGGTCTAACTATCTTGAACGACGGAAGCCGATTTACAGTTGCTACTTCCACTAAGGCTACTGCGGCTATTGATGTCGCCATTGATTGTATTGCCAAGGGTGGCCAGTCATTGATTTTTGCAGAGACAAGAAGACGTTGTGTTTCCCTCGCTACCCGAGCGTCGGAGGCGGTTTATAGGATACTATCTAAAAAAGAGTTGGCACTAGCAGCCGATACCGCTTCCAGGCTAATTAAGAAAGGAGATGATACAGATCTGACAATGACGTTAGCGAAGGTAATTAGTAAAGGAGTAGCATTTCATCATGCAGGCCTGACTCATGAAAGTCGAGAAGTTGTCGAAACAGCCTACAAAAAGGGTGTCATCAAACTTATTGTAGCAACACCGACTTTGGCTTCAGGTGTGAACCTTCCTGCAAGAAGAGTAATTCTATCGAGTGTAATGAGATATGATCTCGAACATGGGGGAAATGTTCCTATAGGTATCTTGGAGTACAAACAGTTATGTGGGCGGGCTGGTCGACCAAAATATGACGAAAGAGGCGAAGGGATAATCATTGCAGCTGATAGTATCTCTGGAGGAGATCTATATGATCACTATGTCAATGGAACCCCAGAACCCATTCGATCTAACCTAATGAATGAGAAGGCTATAAGATCTCATGTTCTTAGCGCCGTAGCAGAAGTACCGGGTATCAAGAGGTCTGAGATACATGATCTATTTGCAAATACCTTGTGTGCAAATCAATATGGCAAGTCAATGCTATTGGACAAGGTTGACCAAGCGTTATACCTTCTCGAGGAACAAGAACTTGTCAAATCTAAGCATGATAGATTCATCACTAGCCCTTTTGGCAGAACCGTTTCCCTATTATACCTTGATCCTTTGACGGGAGTCCAGTTCAAGAAATTCGTTGAAAAAATAAAGAGGATTGATGGGATCTCTCAGAATGATCATACACTTGGATATCTACATGCCATAACAGGCTGCGATGATTTCTTTCCAAAGATTCAACTAAGGAGAAAAGATCAAGAATCTACATTTGAGATTTTGACCAGATATGAAAACCAACTCATATCACCGTTAACTGAAAATGAATGTACTAGAACCTTATTGGTCCTACACGAATGGATACAAGAGGCAAGTGAGAAAAAAATCAGCCTAGAATTCGCGGTAGAACCAGGAGATTTGTATAGAATAGTTGAAGCCGGTGAGCGGCTAGCTTCATGCCTCTATGAGATCGTGAAGCTTTTTAGGAGGGAAGACCTTTTAGTGGAAGTCGACACACTTAGAAAACGCATTAGATATGGAGCAAAGACTGAGTTGCTATCTCTGTTAAGACTAACTGGAATAGGGAGAGCCAGAGCACGAGCACTCTTTGAGGCAGGCATCGTTGCACCAAATAGTATTGTAAGGATCGATGAACAAGATTTAGCTAGAATTCCGAAGATAGGTGCAATGTTGGCAAGAAGAATAAAGAAAGAATCATCTAAACATATATAGTCTTTGTATGATATACTACCATCATTTCTCATTTTGGACGATACTGTTCCAGGCGATCAGGTTTGGATAAAGATCTAGGTATGGGATCATGGTGTGTGATACTCACTTCTTGTCGTACTAGATGCGTACCGCCCTGCACTCGTTGCTAAAAGTAAAAAGGTAAGGTATCATAAATAGGGACCCACTTTCATGAATAAAGCATACAATATCTGTGTTCACACTAGTTGATTAAATATATAATGGATCCTGTATAACATGCAAGACAAACCTTGATTCCCCCAGATTTCGCTTCTAACCCGTATTATTATATTATTTCTGCAATTGTTGTCTCGCTCACCACTTTTGCGATTATTTCACTACTTATGCCAAAGGCAATTAAATCATTAAAATCTAAAGGAAAAGTGGTAGAGGATTATCATAAACCTGGTAGACCGCATGTACCTAGGCCTGCAGGACCTATTTTGTTGGTTGGGATTGCGACGGCCGAGATACTTCTTTATGGATTGACATTAAGCAATTCTGTGCTTGCTATATTGCTAACTACAGTTATAGGTTTTATCGTAGGGATAATTGACGATAGGAAGACAATGCCTGGTTTATTTAAACCGTTGGCGTTAGCAGCTGCTGCCATTCCAATACTTGTGTTGGGTGCCCACGGTAACTATCTTAACCTCGTGTTTGGCAGTGCATTTATTCCTATTCTCTACATTCCATTGATACTAGTTATAATACCGGTGGTAGGAAACACCATCAATTCAATTGACGTACTAAATGGGGTAGCAAGTGGTTTTGTGATTATTGCGATGATCCCTATATTAGCAAGTGTCCTGCTTTTTGGTAATATAGAAGTGTTCCTGGCTGGATTACCACTACTTGCGGGGACAGCAGCCTTTTATAGATACCACAAATATCCAAGTAGGATATTCCCTGGAGACTCGGGTACATTATTAATGGGCGCAATGCTTGGAGCAATAGCAATTGCGGGTAAATCAGAGATCATAGCGGTAATAGCCTTATTGCCAGCTGTCATGAATTCATTTTTATTTCTATCAAGTATGAAAAAAATAGTAGAACACAGAGAGGTAAGAAGTCGTCCAACAATCTTAACTAATGACTTTAAGTTGATGGCTTCAAAAGATAAGCATGCCCCGGTTACTTTGCTAAGATTAATATTATCAGATGGACCATTAAGCGAAAGGGAGATTACTCGTCAGATCCTTAAACTTGCAATCTTCAGCTCGATTCTAGCTTTTATATCTATTTTGGTCCAGTATGGCTTCATATTGAGGTCTTAATCTAAGGTTGGCAATTTTCGGACTATTGGGATTTGTCATTGTAATGTGGGTGATAATTCTTGCTGCTTGTGCGTTTTTGATCGTTTTTGTAGCTCCGATCGATCATTTCCTTGGAATCAATAATCGGATAATAACTTCGTCGGTTCAGGCTTCGATAGCGATCCTATTGGTTGTTGTACTGGTATTGATCTTAGATCGATTCAAGAAAATATATATCAGGAAAAAACTCAACCTATGAATATAGAGCAAGATTTTCTGTACCGTTATCCTCATGATAGTAACAATTGACCCCATTCTGTCATAGCCATGATGTCAATGAATTCTACCTTCAGTTGTTGGAAGGATTTTTTGGTGATGGATCGTACAATCATCAGATCGAAGTACACATTGTTCTGAATCGTATCTCCTACTAGTTAGACCAACACTTGCAAGGTAAATCCCTAATGAGGAGCTTAACCAAAAGTTGGTCGCATTATGTTTAAAGCTGTGAAGAGGAGGACTTCATTCATATCTGATGTATAGAGTATGAGCTTAAGGAATTGTATATAAAGAACAGGATATCTACCACTTTGAATCAAAAACGATAATACCGTCAGATAATTTCTCCGATATTGTCTGATTCTTTCTCAGCACTATATCAAATTTCATTCTTGCTTAGAACCACAAGCTTTACAGAATCTTGACTTTGGATTCAATTTGGAACCGCAGGCGACACAATATTTCTCATCTCCGACCTTTTGGACTGTCGGTTGATTCTCTTTCTCAGTACCAGCTGAAATATCCCCGTACATCTTGGTAACTGCCCCTGAAGGCCTAAAGGTATCATCAACATCCGGCTCTGTATTTTGACTCCTAAGTCCTGTCTTCTTCTCTTGAAGAAAAAGAGTTAATCTCGGAACCGTCTCGCTACTATCCGGTGAAGTAACTTGTTCACCGAGCCAAAGTGCGAATTTCTTTAGTGTCATCTCAGGAGTGGAAAAGGTTAATGAATGGGTAGACATGTACTCATCGGTAGCTGCTCTCGCATTGAATAGTTTCATTATAAAGAATCTATATTACTAATCCTTTTAATCATTGCGTGACACATATAGAAACCGTACATATTATCATTTGGCATGAGAAAAACTATACGCGCCCCAATAAACAGAAGTCGTCACAATAAGAGAATGTAGATGCGCTGTTCTTGGCCTCCTCTGGTTAATGACTTAAATATACTAATGCGACATCATACACACCAGACAGATTTAAGGGCTGATCAGAATGAAATGGACAAAAAAGGATAGGTTTCCGGCAGATCGAGTCGGATCAATAAAGGATGAAATATCAGAGAAGGTTAAAGGTGTAGGTGAGCATTTTAAAGAATTCATCTCGGAGGGGGGAAAGAAAAGTGACAGAGAATCAAAACAAGGAATGTATGATGGTATCATTGAAAGGTACCATACATTGGAAAATGAAACCATGAGTGCAGGGAAAGCAAGTCATGAGTCAGAGGAAACGAAATCAATCATGATCGATCAGGAAACCGTTTCAATACCGATCTCGCTTAACGAAAAAATTGCCAATCAAGCTGCGTCAAGCAAGGGAACTTCAGATTACATACCATTGGAGATAGGATCACTTCCCATCGAGAAAAAATCATATTACAGTCACTTTTTCACTCTGACCCCATTACTGGTAACAAATCGTGGATGTATTAAGGTCAGTGGTAAGAACTTTGACTATATTCAAATAATCCAGCGCGAATGACCTTTTCTTTCGGTGTAAAGACTACTGGAGCGTAGAAGATTTCAGATGTATTTCCATAGCATATTTTACTCGCAGGAATAATGCAAAGACCTCAATACCAACTCAAAAGCCAAACGATGATGAATCGTCAGTAGATGTGTAACATCTAATGGCTTGAGCTAAGATTATAACAAACGCACATCTTATTCAATTTCCGAAGATGAAATCCAAAACTGAATATCTTACGTTTAACACTCCGACGAGACGCGCATTTCTTAATATAACTTCTAATGTTAGAAAGCTGGTTGAAGAAAGTGGTATAAAGGAAGGGCTTTGTTTAGTAAATGCCATGCATATTACGGCTAGCGTTTTTATAAATGATAATGAAAGTGGACTGCATCAAGATTTCGATAAATGGCTCGAAAATATGGCACCTCATTCTCCGACGGATCAATATAAACACAACGAGACAGGAGAAGACAATGCAGATGCACATTTAAAGCGTCAAATAATGGGCCGTGAAGTTGTAGTTGCTATCACAAATGGAAAATTAGATTTTGGTCCATGGGAGCAGATATTTTATGGAGAATTTGATGGTCGTAGAAATAAAAGAGTATTGGTAAAGGTAATTGGTGAATAGAAGGCTTGATCCAATTTCAAGTGTCGGACACGATCGATTGTAGTGATAAAGCCTAGAGCATGGTTCGTCAACTGCTACCCGACTGAAGAGCCGCTTCAAGTCCCTCTATTCCGTTGCTCTCAGGGCGTCAATCGATAATGGGTTGAGATAGCGACTCGTCTATAGATTCACAAGACACATTCGCCTTCAGTGCATACTCGAACGTACGTCATAGGCCTACGAACTAATGATGAGTGGTAAGGCAAGATTTACATCTGTCCTTACAACAAGACAAAAGGTAGATGTCTGCATCTCCACTTGACCTTTGGCTAGTTCGTTTATCATCAACCTGATGGTTGGAACTGAGCTTATTCTGGGCGCAACGCCGGTCGTAGACATAAAATCATGATATCAGGCCCAAGAACATCAGGAAAAAAATATGGCGAACTGTCCTTTCAGTAGGCCAAAACTGTAAACTACAGATCTCTATAATGTGCAGTCATCTGGCCCACGTAGAAGTTTTAGTGCATCGGTAGACACACTTATTGAACATCATTCTTCCATGCAATTGAAATGGAATATGCAGCTGCGTGCATAGAATAATCTGAACCGTCTATCGCGACCAAGTTCTCTTGTAACTTTTTGCTTCTATCTCGCATTCCAAGTATCAGTATTTAGAATACCAAGTGAGGACATATTGCCTTTGCAATGTTTGGGCATCACTGTGCTATCAACTGCTGCTACTGTTCACGGCCGCCGCCTATACACATATAGAACACCTTCCCAGAATTCTTGTCCATTTCATTGTCCTGTACCTTAAAATACGCCCCAGTGCAATCCTTCACTGTATTTATAAAATCTGCGAGCTCATCATCGGTTAGAACTGTGCATCCATCCGTGATTGCACGATTCGCCCACTGCTTTTCAATGCAGATTATTGTTTTGTGGCAGCTGTCAGGTTGAGTTGAAATTTCAGTCGCCGCCAGTAAGGTCTGACCCTTTGTCCATTCTCTTACAAACCTTAACATCGAATTAGGCAGTTCGTTAATGTAGAGATTTATGAGGATAGATGTTTCATTGTTTTTTTGTTGTTCCCATTGGATCTCTAATTTTCTTCTGTTGTTACAACCGTGTTTGGTGCGTATTATTCTATCCTTTTGATACTTATGACGGTAGATAGCTAGCGGATGAGTGGTTAAGCATTCCTTACAAACATATCCTTCATACCCGATTATTTCTAGATCTTCCATTTTAAATGGTGGCTGAAAACTTTGGTACATGTTGGGCTGATAAATAGCCCCATTGTATGGGAAAACGTAGGGCTGTTGCATCGGTCTAAATGAAAGCTCTTCCGTTAATCTCTTGATTTCAGTCCACCTGCGGAGGTGTTGTAACCATGATGATATTACTGCCAGAATTCATATAATGAAAAAAATTTGACGGAGTAGTCCATAACTTTTTCCGCGCAAAAATATAGTGTATAACTTCAACCATATTCTGGACCGTTTTTTGTAGAAAAGGGCGGGATTACAGGTCAGAAA
>JBKPHJ010000223.1:0-4328 GCA_046729835.1 Thermoproteota archaeon | reverse complement strand
AGGGGCCAATATTAACAGTGTTGAGAATACAGTCAAAAAATTAAAGAATGAAAACGAAAAATTATTGAGAGATTTAAAAACCCATAGTAGAAAAAATTTGGATAAAATAACCCCTTATACCATCGAAAATAAAAGGATAACTATTATACAAGGTCACCAATCTAATCGATTCAGAAATCCGAGCCTTTGCAGATAGGAAGATCATCAACGACAATACAGTTGTAATTATTGCCAATGCACACAATGATGATAGTGATGATGCCTCTACTGCAAATATTGTAGTAGCAAGAAATGAAGTGCTGAAGGATATTGACTGCAATAAAATAGTCAAGGAGATAGCGAGCATAGAGGGAAGGGGCGGCGGAAAACCACATTTTGCTACAGGTGTAATCAAAAAAGACGAGATGACTGATATTATTAAGAATGTTGTATCTCTGGTTACAAAGAAATATGAGTAAATGCAATAACCATCAAGACCCATGATGAAAGAAAAATATGCAGATAGAGATGGCTGAGCATTAATGATTGATCAAACCACATTGTGGACAGTGTCTTTCGACCTTTTGAAACTTTGAAGACATCAGATATCTCTCTAAAAGATGGAAGAATTTAGACCACGTTTACAATTCTAGACGCTCCCTCGATATTAGGGTTGCATCTAGGTGGGGTAGAAATCTCCCAGAAGCATTGAAAACAGCCGGTCTAATGACCTCTCTAAACGCCAAGTATGCCGGTCGCGTCGAACCATTACCATATAACTCAGGACGTGATAAAGAAACTTTACTGCTTAATCCTATAGGAATTAGAGAATATTCACTTCAGCTGGAAAGAAAAGTATCTCAGTTACTAGGCAATGAACAATTTCCTCTGGTGCTAGGAGGCGATTGCAGTATTCTAATCGGCACTCTATTAGCGTTACGCCGCACCAAGAAGAAGTATGGACTATTCTTTATCGATGGTCACTCTGATTTTTATCAACCTGAAGCCTCTCCTACTGGCGAAGTTGCTGATATGGAGCTAGCGATTGTGTCTGGGAGAGGGCCAGAAATTCTTACTAACATAGATGGACTCAAACCACTCGTTCGTGACCAAGATGTTGTTGTGTTTGGATACCGTGATGGAGAACAAGCAGCTGGGTATGGAAGTCAGGATGTACGGGATACCGGCATGTGTGTCTTTGATCTTTCAAAGGTAAGAGAAATGACGATTGCAAAGGCCGCTAGCATGGCGGTAAGAAGACTAGTGAAACAAGAATTAGATGGATTTTGGATCCACCTTGATGCAGATGTACTAGATAATGAGATTATGCCAGCAGTGGACTATCATCTTGATGGGGGATTAAGTTTCTCGGAGCTGAGTGACCTAATCAGGATTTTGTTTAGATCGAGGTGTCCTGTAGTAGGAATGACTATTACCATCTTCAATCCCAATATGGATTTGGATGGTTCGACGGCGAGGGAATTTGTTTCGAGTCTTATTACAGGTCTATCATCAACCAATTAGAGGGTCAGATATTTACATGAATGTTGTCAACCAAAGCTGTCTGTCGCGCAAGAAAAACGAGGTGGGAATTAACACTGCAATTAACACATTTTTTTCAAACAACAATCACTCTCATTTTGTAGTAGTTGATTTGTCAAAGGGCGAAAAATCCAGCACTCTTAAATTAAATGGAATTGCCTGCTAGGCCTTACCTTTGTGAAGTACGTGTCGTTATTGTTATCGTCCCTTACTTTTTTTGGTAACCTATCCAGTCGAAAAACAGCAGCCAAGATCTGTGGTAACTTTCTGCTTCTGTCTAGCATTACAAGTATCAGTATTTAGAATACACAGGCGGGGCCAGTTACCACCGGAGCATTTTGACACAGGATGTACAGTCAATTGCACTGTAGATGACTACTACCTATACACATAAACAAGGCCTTCCCGGAATTCATATGCATTTCATTGTCTTGCACCTTAAAATATGCGGCGGTATAATCCTTCACAATATTTATAAATTCTGAAAGCTCGTCATCAGTTAAAACCGTGGATCCAGCCTTGATTGCACGGGTTGCCCACTGCTTTTCCCCGCAGATTATGAATTGATGAGAACCGTTGGTTGGAGACGGAATGTCAGTTGCCATCAATATGGCCCGACCCCTTGTCCATTCTCTTATAGACCTTAACATCAACTTAGGCAATTCGTTCTTGAACAGATTTGTAAGGATAGATACTTGATTGACTTTTTGTTGTCCTTCTTGGATCTCTAATTTTCGTCCATTGTAACATACATGTTTGGTATGGATTACTTTAACTGTTTGAAACTTATGACGATAGATAGCTAACGGATTAGCAGTTAAGCATTCCTTACACACATATCCTTCATACCCGATTATTTCCAAGTCCTCCATTCTAATTGATGATTGAAAACTTTGATGCATGTCGGATTGATAAACTGCTCCATTGTATGGATAGAAGTAAGGCTTTTGTTTCTGTTCAGGTGAGAGCTCTTCAGTTAATCTCTTGATTTCAGCCCACTTGCGAAGTTTTTGAAGCCATGTGTCAAGTGAATCATTGAAAGTTCCCAGCCTATTAGTTTGTTCAATTATTGAGCTATTCTCTGGGAATGGCGATCGATGAAAAATTCTAGAATAATTATGAACACTGGAATAAGGACTGTAATAGCCAGGGTTATGAGACTTGAAAGTTGAAAACTTTGAAACTTGATCATTCGTATCATGAAACGAAGAGAATACTGATCGTAGCTCTGGATCAGAATGATGACTCCTCTTTATGTGCCGTTCCATGTTCCAGCGCCTTGAAAATGGTTCCCCGCAAATCTGACACCTGTACTTATTTCTCATAGATAAAAAATGTCACCTTTGGAGTACCATCTCTATACAGACCAATTTTCATCGACTTTGGAGTGACTCCGGAGTAACTCCAGTCACTCCCGGAGTAATATCTCTTATGCATGCAATCAATATATCGCATGAGATATATATAACCTTCTTAGATGAGAGACTACTAGAAGATACTTACAATCCTTCCTTGACGTATGCGCGAGAATTGACGTTCGAACCTACTCATAGAATATAGACAATGTTGTAGCTTACCTGAGATAGATCTAGAAGAGCCCTGTCTATATAACAAGATATTATTACCTTATACCGTAGCCCTGGGAACAATCTACACAGCACATAGCCGCGTTTGCTGAAATCGGTGGAGGCTATCTTGTGTGGAAGTGGTTACGTGAAAGAAAAGGAATCGTCTTTGGATTGTTTGGCGGAATCGTTCTATTCCTATATGGAATTATCCCCACTTTACAACCCTCTAATTTTGGAAGAGTATATGCTGCATATGGTGGTATTTTTATTATATCTGCAGTCATTTGGGGACTCTTTGTAGATAAGAAAAAACCAGATAGGTTTGAAATTATAGGATCATTGACAGCAGTAATAGGTGCAGTCATAATATTCTATGCTCCAAGATAAGATAGTACTATGCAGTTACCAGCCATAGAACAACAAAGTCCCATACTTGTATCACTAATTATAAAGAAGTATAACTGTAGTAACATACTAGCACCCCACTTGACAGTCTTTTCGTTGGAAAAGATACTTAATTCTAACTAGATGGACTCTTTGCCTGTGCATCTACTGTGTAGGTAACAGTGAAAGGTATGCCGCTCAAAGAATTCAAGTTCATCTATCAGAACAACAAGAAAACAGGAAATCTCCAATTGTTGCTAGATGGAAAAATAAGAATGAATTGACTTCAGACGTAAATGGAGTTGTCGTGGCCACTGCCGAAGCGATTAGTTTAGAAGATTTAAAGGACAAGATCTTTGATCCAATAAAAAATATATACGTAAAAGGAGAATTAGATTGGGATCGATACTATGGTAACTATCTTTATATGAATATTGAAAATAAATCACGCAGATTCCAATTCGAAAGTATAGAACAAATCCCAATTCCAGTGCGCGTATTAAATGTAATTGAGAGAATTGAGTCTATTCCAGTCGAAAATATTACATTTAGTACATGGATATTTCCCAAACTATTTAGGTACTATATTCGTTATTTTCCATGGTTGAATACGTACAAGACAAGAGATGGAATTTATGAAGATTTTCTTAAACTTGAGAGCTATGATGACGTATCTAATAACATAAGCAAGATTATTCACCAACTAAGTTTAGATGATACGGACTGGAATAAAATGCCACGTTCAAGGGATTTCCCAATTGGTGGACTTGAACTTTTAGAGCGTCGGTACACCATATCGTCTCGCTTATGTTGACGGTGACTGTAGCGACGTCTTATATACTATATGTGCATGTT
>JBKPHJ010000222.1:0-6046 GCA_046729835.1 Thermoproteota archaeon | reverse complement strand
TATTACCTTTTCAGCTGGAACTGCCTTTATCTTTCTTACAACTACAGTATCGCCTATAGCGACTCCTGCATTATTTCTTACAAGACCATCAACACGAATTATCCCTTTACCTTCATCAGAAGGATAAAGCGGCAAACATTTGGCAACTGTCCTACGTTTGCCTCTAATCTCAATTACATCTCCCGTAGAAGCAGTGAGAGAATCCATTGAGTCATAATCAATACGAGCTACTCCTCTGCCAACATCTCTAGTATAAGCTTCAAGTACTTTTAGCGAGAGTGTATTCTGGCTCACGATGATACCTAGAACTCTACTCATCTTTATACCTTATTAGCTTTCGCTTTCGCTCAGCAACAACTATTTTCAATCAGTATTGCAAATGACTTTGTTATTAAACATAAGTTTAATCTACTTTAAGCTGCGTTAAATACTACTTCAACCAGAGGCTAGCTGCGGTGCAGTATGAGAAAAAGATGACTAGTACGATCAGCAGCAACGACAAAAGCAAAAGCAGCAGCAAATCAACATGGAATAAAGACTCTTTTTATCATCCGAAGATCCACTATGTCACAGAGGGAGTTAAATCCGTTCAGGGAGCGAAACAGTATGAGTGGCAATTCAATGCCTTCTTGAAACATTACGGACTGCAGGATGGGAGGGATGAGGATCTGCGTCTTCTGTTGCAGAAGGACCCTGTAAACATAGAGGAATTAATCGTCGAGTATCTTACATCATACCTGAACAGAGAAACACCTAAAAACTGATAGCATAAGGCTTGCAAAATCTGCCATCATTCATTTCTTTGTATTAAATCGTGTAAAATTGGATAAGGATTGGATAAGTGGCTACATAACTGCTGACGAAGAGTACAAACAAAGAAGAGGCTACACCCATGAAGAGATTAAACAGCTCCTAGATGCCTGTTCTGAAGATCGTATCAGAGTAGCAATTCTCCTCATGTGCTCGGCTGGGTTAAGGGTAGGTGCTATAGTCTATACGTCAAAAGAAGAATATTCATCTACTTTAGAATTTGGGGACTTGGAAGAGAGACCCGAGTATGGAGGTCGCTATAAAGTCTGGGTCTACAACAGATCGAAGACAGAGCGCTACTGGACTATATGTTCCTGTGAGTGTACTACTATGATCAAGAAATACCGGGACTACCGAAGAGATTCTGGGGAGATCATCAAAGAGAACAGTCCTCTTATTCAGGAACAGTTCGATACAGATGATAAATGGGCTGTTACCCATCCTAGAAAAATCAGCTTAGTAGATCTAAACAGGATCCTGAAGCTGGTCATCAATAAATCAGGGATTCTAAACAAACCAAGGGAAAAGTAAAACAAACACATGAGTGCAACAAATTGCCTAACCAATATTCTCAGCAGTATGTTGGTCTAGACCCTGGCTTTGGCAGCAGTAACTTTGGAGTGTGCATAGCTGAGTTAGTAGACGGTATGATTAATGTCATACATGCTGAAGAATATCAGAGGCCTGACTTCAATGCAATGATAAACACCACAGTCAAACTCTTAGATGAATATAACATCACATTCGAAGGTAGAAGCAGAATATTTGTAGATGGCGCTAATCCTTCTTTTATTCGTGCGTTGAAAGACAGAGTAGATGAAGATCCACATTATGAACTGTGGCAACACAGTCTCACAACAGGAAGAGGCAGGACAAGCGTCGTCACCAATAGTGCATCAAAATGCAAATCCTACAATCGGAGTGCAGGCGCCATCACCACCAGAACCAGAACCACAAACATGCGAAGAGTGCTTTACTGCATTCCTTACAGCAGATGAGATAAGTTCATTTGAAGAGGCGCTATCAGATTTGACTGGAAGCACAGTAACTTCAGTAGCAGAAGCGTGTCTAGTATTAGAGCTTGCGCCTCCAGGATCGCAACAAGAAGGATTGCTTCAGATTGCAGGGTTACTACAGCAAATTGGAATTGATAGTTCTACCATCGCTGAAATAACAGATTGCTTGGAAAGAGTCTTGGGCTCATAGACAACTACGTGCTCGCCCCTCATTTTTCTTTCTTCAGCCTTTCGTGACGAAATTCAAACCATTCAAGTCGTATGAAATCACGCCTTCAGGTCTTACATATCTGCAGGTATTCGGTAAAGCAGAGGACAATATTTAGTACCCAGCAATCCTAGAACAGTCTTATATAGCCGTTCTCTATACCATGCGAGTACTAATGAAAATGAACCTATTCTTGGTATTAACTGTCATAGGGGAAATGCAACTGGAGGCGTCAACATACCTTGATCCAACATAAAGCATGCGACATTCGAGCGACCAGGTTTATTATCGTATTCGTACTACTAACATTACTATTAGTTGCGGCTGCAGTCCAACAGCAGAGTCTTGCCAGTCCGCTACAACCCAAACCAAGACCAGGAACGTTATTGATTATAACATTCGCAGATGGAACTTCTAAGACACTGAGGGTAGACAGTACTACTATTCTGCCCGTAACCGGAGGATATCTTATTGTTGATCCGACTGTAGTACCAGGTCAACCTTTACCTACAAAGACGATTTCAAATAGGGTGGTAAATCAGATTAACACCGCTATAGCCATAGCAATAACAATCGCACAACCCGGAAACAACGAAACACTACCTCCACCACCATGTCCAGAAGGAGAAACAGAATGTCCTCCACCGGCACCACCAGCACCACCACCTCCACCATGTCCACAAGGGGAAACAGAATGTCCTCCAATGCCTGGACCACCACCTCCAGAGCCAGAACCCGAGCCCGAACCGGAACCTGAACCAGGCGGAGATGGAGACCAGGACGGATCAGATAATAATGCGGATGACTGAATATTGACTACGCGTGATAGAGTTTAACAGGTCCTTAACTTTTCATCCTTCTTTTTTCAATGTTTCTGGCGAAATCCAAACCCCTTCGATAGACGAAATCACGTCTAAAGGGCAGCACTACTTGAAGGTTCGCTGAAATAGAAGACGATTTGAGGCCTATCAGGTTTGTAGAAAGCGTTTAGACTGAGGACCAACCTGTTTATTGTGGTTTAAATCACTTGAAACATAAGCTTAAAATCACCTATTTGGAATTCTTCATGTGATCATTTAAGTTGGGAAAGCGAACCTTAGTGCGAAGAAGAGGAAGGGGAGGGAAACAGTTTACAGCGATTACCGTTGGCAAGATAGCACCATCAAAATATCCTTATTACAAACCAGATGAAAATCATTCAGGATTGATCGTTGATCTCGTTCATGAAAGAGGACGAGACGCTCCACTCGCAAAAGTGCGTTTTGAGGACGGCACTAATTCTTTTATCCCAGCTTCTGAGGGGACGAAGGTGGGGGATAAAATCGAGATGGGATCTCGAGTAAGTGCAACGGCAAGAAACATACTTCCACTAGAATCTATCCCAGATGGGACAATGATATGTAATATCGAAAAGAATCTTGGCGACGGAGGAAAGCTAATCAAATCTGCCGGCTCATCAGCCATCGTGTTCTCTCATGGTACGGAAGGCGTAACAATCAAATTTCCTTCGGGTAAATTTTCCGTATTAAACCATAGATGCAGAGCTATGATCGGAGCTATTTCAGGAGCCGGAAGAAGAGAAAAGCCGTTTCTGAAGGCGGGAACCAGAGAAAAGTATATGCATTCACATGGTAAGCTCTATCCTAAGGTCAGAGGGATCGCTCAAGCAGCTGTGTATCATCCACATGGTGGTGGCAGACACCAACACATCGGACGTCAGTCTTCAGTAGGAAGAACTACTCCTCCAGGGAGAAAAGTTGGAAACATTTCGCCTAGGAAGACGGGGAGGGGAAGAATTAAAGAACGCAAGTAGCTTTATTTCTATGTAAATACATGGAATATTCTATTTTCCGTTCCATCTCGCAACTATATATTTTGTGAGCCTAGAAGAAATATCATTGTTATTGGTATTGGTAACAAGAGAAATTCACATGTTATAAGCTATGAAGTGGAAAAATGCAAATTTGTCAGGAATCGCTTTGAATCGGATTAGATGCAGGATGACGTCTCTAATCAAAGCAGACATCCTATTGGAGAATTACCTGAAATGATGGATCTTCTAAAAATTTAGATCTGCTATTTACTCTACTTAGCTTTTCTAAAATTGAAGCAATCACAAGGGAAGAGGGTGATACCAACTGGCATACGAAAGACGAAACCTCCGCTTGATTCATTCTCTTCCCCGTGGGGTTGGATATTGCAATATTAGTAACCACTGGACTAATAAAAGATTGATTAACATAGTTAATTTCAGAAGATTCAAGATGAATCTCTTTGCAACCAAGGCCCAAAGCAAGATTTCGGGAAAGGAAGGTAATTCGGAAATAATCCATTGATACTTTATTTTGTCACGCCTAATAGGCCAGTACGTTTTTTCAGAAAGGACGAAACTACACTATACCTTTCAGAGAACATGAATTTCCTAATAGCAAGGAAAGGATAAGTGAAAGAGGCATCTTCAGTAGCCTTATCTCCAGTTGTTAAATCATGCTCAGCGACCCCACAGTGATATAAATGCACGATTGCGTGTAGACAGACTTCTCGAATTCTTCATTATCTGGGTGCAGAGATGTACCAGGCTACCTCCTACTTTTCTTATTACAAATCCGATATTCATACTGCTACGCCATCTAGATATGACAATCTTTTTCGATTTAGGATCACAAAAAGCACTTTTACTATGACGTTATTGACATCTAATGTCGTGGTTGTAAACCAGGCACAAGACCAGTCAGAAGTAATTTTAGACCCTCATATTCAGAGTGCTTTTAGAAAGTTGACACCTGTGTCTTATTTTATGAACTGTGTGCTATTTACGATTTCTGTCTATGTTAAAACATTGCATACTAGTATCATTAGGAACATTGGTATTGGTAACGTGTCTGAAAAAACCGTATCCAGCATCAAAAAAGATATAGAAAAGGCTAGATCCCATCTTAACCATCATGTCACTTCAGAAGGCAGGGTATTAAGTGTGGACAAAAAATGTGAGTATTGCAAGATCTACCTACAAGAATAGGCAACTATCTAATTGTGGTTACAAAATTAATCTCTTCGCCGTCATTTTCTTTTACATAAAATAGGTGACCTAATTACACTTTCTTCACAATCATGGCGTTGGATATTGAAGAATGTTAAGTCGTACGATCACTTACGTTACCTCAGGGTTTGCACATATAATAATATGAGCTTTTTAGAGTCTGCATATACAATAGATGGGCATGACGAACATCTATGGCATACATGGCATGTTCTTTACTACACGCCCATAGCTACCGACCCTTGTGAACAAAACCAAAAATCGCGAACATAGGTGTCTTCCTCAGAATAAAGAAAGAAACTACTGTTGTTATATAAGCAATCTTAAATCCAATTTTTAAAATGCAACAAGCTGGGTATAACTATAACTTTGCGAATATTCAAATGAACTCTACCTCTCCTCTGCTCAACTTTTAGTTTCGTTGTTAAATGATCTTAGAAAACTTCTTAGAAAGATGATATCATAAGGTTACGTTTACATTCGATCAAGGAATCAACCAAAGTTCGTTATTGTAATCACGTTAGAACATGTCAAGGAGCATCAGCTTAATTTAACATATCCAAAACAATAGTGCTAAAAATTAAATGCTTGTAAATAAAATCCTATAGTAGGTTCACATATAAAAGTATCAAATCGGATTGGGCGAATCTGGAGATATCCGCTCTAAAACCAAGGCCCAAACTGCCAAGGATTAATACCTAAATCGAGATCCACATGATTTCCACATACCGTAGCCGGTAGCGGACATCCTAAATTATTCTTAGCTTTCTACCGCAATGGAATTGCGTAATCATAAAAATGAAAGAGAATCTTGCATAGTCAGTTTTTCTCATTCGACCTTTACTTCCTTGCCCTTAGGCTTGGACTGATCCCTCTTGTTCAAAGTTATTTCAAGGATTCCATTGTTATACTTTGATTTTGCTGTCGCAATATCAGCCTCCTCGGGTAGTTCTATTGTTTCATGATATCTGC
>JBKPHJ010000221.1:0-17292 GCA_046729835.1 Thermoproteota archaeon | reverse complement strand
ATTTTTTTATGATATTGTTTGCAAATGTGTCTAATTCTTCAAGTTCTCTAAATGGCTCTAAATGTACCATAAGATACTGAATACCAATATCTTCCAGTAATTGTATTTGTCTTGAACATCTTCACGTGTACCATATATTGCAAATTCTTTATCTCTAATTTGTTGTTCAGGAATTCCTTTATAGAACTGTTGTGCCCTTTTCCTAGCATTCTCCTCACTATCATCAATTACAACAAGATCAAGTTTCGTTTTCAAAATTGAATCATAATCCCTTCCTACACTTTTGCAGTGCTCTTTTAGAACACCTAGTTTTCTTTTTATTGTTTCAACAGATCCGAATAGATTGCACGCATCAGCGTACTTTGCTACAATCTTGAGTGTTTTTCTTTCACCACTTCCACCTACCAGTATAGGCGGTGAAGGTTTCTGGATTGGTTTAGGATTGC
This sequence comes from Thermoproteota archaeon, assembly GCA_046729835.1. GTDB lineage: Archaea > Thermoproteota > Nitrososphaeria > Nitrososphaerales > Nitrososphaeraceae > TH5896. The sequence goes on along the minus strand of JBKPHJ010000221.1, from coordinate 16,846 downwards.
AGTATGCGTTTCGAAAGAAGCAGAAGGTTCTTCAGTCCACATTTTACGTATAACTTGAATTGCTTCCTCTAGCCTCAGCAATCTCTCTTGGTTAGATGGATAAAAAGGGATACCATATACCTCTGATTCTTCTTCAAAATAAGATGCACCTACTCCCATGAATAATCTTCCTTTGCTCAATACATCTAATGTGGCAGCCATCTTTGCTAAAACCGATGGATGTCTATAAATTATACCTGTCACAAGAGTTCCCAGTTTTATTTTTGTAGTAATACCTGCAAGTATGGCTATTGTTGTCCAACTCTCAAGTATAGGTTCTTCTGATCTTCTCACCATTGGAATCTGATGGAAATGGTCCATACTCCAGAAATAATCAAAACCCATATTCTCTGCCTTTATAATGAGATTCTTTAAGTAATCGACAATCTGTGAAGTATCGCTATTACGGTAATCAAAACTAAAAATAGGATGCTGCAAACCAAACTTCATAGTATTCTCATAGTCAGAGATTTATTTATGTATTTTACCATCTATGGATCATTGATAGAATCAGTATTACGCCTTAAATTCTTTATTAATAACCAAAGAATTTTCATTGTTGGTTAGTATTCTGATGTAATGTGATTCTTACTTACTTACTATGTTTTAAAACTAAAATTATTCTGAAGGATAAATTGTTATGGGTAAGCTAAATGAAAATGTGGCTCCTGGCCCATCCTTGTTATTTTGAGCCCAAATTCTGCCGCCTTGTGCTTCAACAAGGCTTTTACAAATATATAGGCCTAGACCAGTCCCATGATCTGATTTAGTTGAGAATTTTAGAAACAATCTCGGAAATATGTCAGGCTCTATCCCCTTCCCTCTATCTATTACATTTATTACAACAGATCTATCATTAATACTCACCTCCTTCGAAATGGTAATAGTTCCTTTATTAGGCGAGAACTTGACTGCGTTACTTACAAGGTTAGACAAGATTTGGATAATTCTATCTTTATCACCTAATAATTCAAAATCGTTCTGAGGCATAGTGTCGTTATCATCACCTTTTGATTTATTTGAATGGTTTTCAATCATGGATACAAGTTCAACTTCTTTATCGCTAGTTTTGTCTATCTTGTTCCTATAATCATTTATAACTTCATTAATTATATCATTAATATCAATTAACTCCTTGTTCAGCTTAAGTATCTTACTATCTATCCTCGTAACGTCCAGTATATCCTCTGTTAATGTATGAAGTCGTCTTGCGTTCCTTGAGATTACTTCTAGCATATCTTTCAATTGAATATCCTTTCTATCATTATCATTCTTGTTGATTCTAGCCAGAGCAATCTCGGATAAACCAAGTATTGGTTGTATAGGCGTTCGTAGTTCATGTGCTGCTATATTAATGAATTCTTGCTGAATTATGCTATGAGATTCAAGTTGCTTGTTGAGCATCTCTAATCTTTCCTTAGATTCTTTTAATTGTTTATACAACTCTGTTTGCTTAGATATGATATGAATAATAGATACATAGGAGAAAGCTATGGAAGGAATATTTGAATAGGTCGCAATTCCTCCCGCTTGATAAGGATCGTCGAGCGTATCATCTTTTAGCTCCCATATCATACATTCTAAATTATCTACTACTAATATAGTAATCCTCGTTTTTATTGATTTATCAGTCATTACCAGGTTCGCTTTTGGAAGCCTCTTCTTTATCTTGTTTATATGCTCAATTACGTTTTTAGAATCAGTAGCACTCGTACGCGTACTACCACCATTATAATCGTAATCGTTATGACTAATTCCATTGATTTGTTGTTTTGAATCATCATCATCGTCATCATCTTCTACAGGGACCAAGATAGTCACATTAACTCCTCTCTGCAATGCTTTTTGATAGTGGTCTAATGCATATGCCTCTACTGCTAATAAAAATGTCTTTGCAGAGGCAAATATTACCAAGATTTCGTACTTTGCTGAGTTTATAATATCAAATGCACGAGATATCGAAGAACGAGTATCTGTTATTACTTGTATGACTGGAAGCTTAATACCTTCTTCTAGTTCTTTAATCTTTTGCTCAGCAGGAGTCGCTGTACTCCATAACGTATCAAACAGATATTGACCCTGTTCCACAACCTCTTTTACATTACTATAGATTACCTGAGTAAGTGGAGTGCTCCGTTGCAAGACTGTGGTAGCCATATATTCTGCTTCACTTACTGCAATGCCTCCCTTTACACCGTCAAGGTGTCTTAATTCGTCGACTAGTTTCATTAGTTCCTTGCAATGAGGAAGATTCTCCTTTGTTATTTCAGTAAATGCCCTTATCTTGCCTCCTCTTTTTCGTATATTAGAGTAACCATTTCTATATTCATAAACATCTACAACTATTGAAGGCGCATTTCTATCAAAGAAGATATCCATTCTTTCTTTTACATTGTCCATGAAGTATACTCCTCTTCCTACGGCCTTTTCTATACCATACAGTACCTCTGATTTCTTATCTTTGAATGGAGGATATGCCTGAATTGTCAGTTTGATGCATCTCTAGCTAAAATCAAATATATATGATGATATTTGAACAGTCAGATGCTTATTGCCTGTCATATTGACTTCCTGAATGGTTGAAAAGATGATAGATGATAACAAAAATGATTCTCAGGTCGTGAGAGAGACGTTGTTAGAAGAGCTAATTTTGTCTAGTGATATATGACATAAATACAGGAATCAGAGAGAAGTTTTGATGCGATATACAGAAAAACTTACATACAGATTCTACCAATTTAAATTGATAGTATAAAAAATTTCTATAATTTAGAATTTGTCGAAGATCGTATCTTAAAAAAGGAATATGAATTCTAAATGAACGTCATAGAAATCTATAGACTATGGTAATTATAGCCTTAAGAGATTAATAATTATAGACAGACATTAGCCACTATATGAATACCAAACTGAGTTTTAAGCTGACTATTACTTCTGTTCTTGTGATAGCGTCATTGCTACCCGCAAGTCTCTCTAGCAATATCTTTGCTCAAGGGCCGGTGACTCTCAATGGAGCCGGTGCAACATTCCCATTTCCATTGATAGATAACTGGAGGGTTGAATATCAAACAGTTGATCCAGGCGTGACTGTCAACTATCAATCGATCGGAAGCGGCGGCGGAATCAAACAATTCACCGAAAAGACCGTTGATTTTGGCGCTACTGATGCGCCTTTGAGTCCAGAAGAAGCGCAAAAAGCTCTAGGTGCAGTTCACATACCGGAGACAATCGGATCTGTGGTTCCTTCTTATAATCTTCCAGAACTGTCTCCCGAACAAAAACTCAAATTTACTGGTCCTGTTCTTGCGGACATATATCTAGGAAAGATAACCAAATGGAACGATCCAAAGATTGTACAACTTAATCCTGGAGTTCAACTACCAGATGAGGATATCGTAGTAGTACACAGATCTGACGGATCTGGAACAACATACGTATGGACAGACTATTTTTCTGCTATAAGCCCAGAATGGAACCAACAAGTTGGAAAAGGTAAATCCGTACAATGGCCTGTAGGTATAGGGGCACCAGGAAATGAAGGTGTTGCCAATGCAATCATAGGAAGTCCTTACACTCTTGGCTATATTGAGCTCGCTTATGCGCTAACCACCGGTATGCCCGCGGGTTCTGTCCAGAATAAAGCCGGAAAGTTCATTGAGCCAACTCTAGAATCTACTCGAGCTGCAGTTGCAGAATCTGCACCTAATCTACCAGCTGGTGATGCCTCATGGTCAAACGTTACGATGGTAAATGCTCCAGGAGCTGATTCTTACCCAATTGCAAGCTTCTCATACTTGCTAGTCCCCAAAGAGTTATCAAATAATCCAAGTATGACAGTACAAAAGGCTAAAGCACTTGTTGATTTTATTAATTGGGCAGTAACCGATGGACAGAAATTTGCACCTGATCTTGGTTACGTTCCTCTTCCAGACAATGAAGTACAAAAGGTTAAGGAAACACTTAATGGATTAACGTTTAACGGAAATCCTTTACTCAATTCAACTGGAGGATAATATGGAGCATAACAAAGTCAGAATCTATTTTCTTCTTTTTTTAAAGCACATTTCTGAAATCTAATGTACTACTACACTTTATGTACTGGATTAAATCAAATTAGTCATGATCAAGTTTACAGTACAATGATCACGGCCAACATGGCGAGCACCCCATGACTTCTGAGTCGAATCAGAAAACGTAATGAAATCTAACTTCGAACGACCGGCCATCGAATCGCATGAATTATTTCAGTTCATTTCATCTTTCAATGAAGTTCTTTTGGCTTCTTTTTCTAAAAATACATTCCACGCTCTCATAAACTCACCATTGTCTTTACACAGCTTCTTTAGCTATATCATATGTAACAAACCTAATATTACGAGTGTCGTCGATATCATCGTCATTTTGTAGTACTTAATATTGTGTACTTAATATGGATCGGATGTAATACTAAGATGACTCGATACGAATAGTACTTGCTGAATACCCCTATATGATTAGTATTCAGTAGTTTACATTTAATTGCGAATAATTTTAGGATGTATTTCTCACTTTTTCTCCGCAGCTAGTCTTCAACAATCACAAGTTCTTCTTCTGGTTCTAATTGTGTCGACTACGACACCAGCGGGATCGTGTCCACTTCTATCACATTCACGCGGTCGTATCTCCTAACACCATCGATGAACTAGTCATCCAGTGAGACCTTAATCGAATATTGACAAATTGTCAATTTCACCATTCTCCCAGTCGGTATAACACTCTGCCATTGATTTATACGTAAACAAAATTGAATACCACCCAATATCCATTTATACTCAGATCGTCAATTAATATCCGACCCATACCCACGGACATAATATACTAGCTCTCTCAGATGACATTTCAAGTGCTTGTTTCTTTTGCGACATTTTGACTACTTAACCTTTGGGCACTTCATTTTGCGGTACGCTAAATGACACTGATGCAGACGGACTAGCGTTGGGGACAATGATAACGATCGTACCCGTATGGACCTTCGATATTGGCACAAACCCGGTCTCTATCCAATGTAGAGTCAGTTGAGTCAACGTAAAGCTTCTAAGCGTATACTAGTTGTCGTGCTGCCAAAATCGCAGCGAGTAAAGTTACTGCAAGAATAAGTACACGCAAGCTCTTAAGTATGAAATATTCGGGTCTTCTTATCAACTATCAGTGAATCCATAAATTGGATAGATCTAAATAACTTTTAGTTAAGACTATTAATTATATTTCTATAATAAAGATATTTTATATCGCTTTTACCCAATTAGCAGAATTATTACATGACTATTGGACGAGCCGCGCCATGGGATAACCAAGTTCATTTTAAGGCACAGTGATAGATTTTTCTGCCAAGATAATTATTTGACTGTCTTTGTTATGTCAAATTTTTTGGAAAAGACCGGCCCAGTCAATATATTACTTTACAAATCGGACTTTGCTGATTCAATGTCTCTTTGTCGTTGTTCGGATAATTCATTCCATCAGTGATAGAAGTTCTTATTGTTATCAAATCCATATACAGATCTATTGAACCCCAAATATTGATAATATTGCTTCTTCGGCGGAATCAAGAAGCATTTCCATATACTTCTCTCATAATTCTCAGAAGTAGCTGTTTAGAAAGCATAGACAATGTATTGGTTCACATAAACACAAACCTAATATCAGCAAAGATCCCCATCTGGGTAACGTAGTATGAATATGAATACGAATTTAGTATTCATTACCTTACTGGACGATGGATTATGTCTCACATGAATGAGATAAAAAGGTTTTAGACGTACAACTAGATCCAAGGCGGTAATATTTGATCGGGATGCATGGGATAGTTACCAGCCCATAGTAACTGATTGGGAAGAAGATAGAATAACTACCTCATGCACATGATCAGATCAGGTTCATGATTAGCGTCAACTGAAAATCTTCATAGAAATAACACAAAGATTGGTCACTCCTTTACTGCTGTGCAGATTGATTTGCGTTTACTCCAATATTAAAAGTTCCAGTATATCCTTGCGTATCTTTAGTCAGTCAGATAAGTTCTAATTGCATTGAATATTTGAAGCTGATAAACTTTTAGCTAGTTCCATTCTTAGCACAGTTTCAAGTCTATGAGCATTCGAATACGCAGTTTGTTATACGCAGTTTGTTATGAGTTCTATACACTATACACTCCCTCCATTCTTTTTGTAATTCGTTGATCATATCGTAAATTAGCCGATTGTCATTCATGCACAAACTTGTACGACTTGATACGATTGTCGAAGAGAGAATTGAGTCGCTCAAAGAAGAAATAGAGGTAGCTTCAGCTGATGCGCTAATGGTTCCTCAGTCTAGATCTAATCTATGGCGATTTCAGGTTTGGATATCTTCTTAATAATTGATCTGGCCCACTTCCATCTTAGTGATCTTTTCATTTTCTACATGAAATCTGAGGAAGGTCTTGAAATCTCCCCATTGATCCGAGTGAAACCTTCCATAAATCGTAAGCCCTCCGTACTCGACTTTGTCGATGGAAGCCAGATAAGCCAGTGAAGAACCAAAAAGTTCCCTTTCTGTATACATGTTGCTGAAGATCAACGATAATCTAACTGTAGTTATGACAGTCTCTAATAAACAAGTAAGACATATCGAAAGTCAAATCAACATGAACTGTAGTTTTTGGGTCGTTAAGAATGACACTTCGTAAAGAATTGGGTAAACACCTCATGGATGTCTCTTTTCTTGCTGACGTCAGTCATTAAATTCGAATCGCTTCTTATCTAGATCCATATATATTAATCAATTAAATATTAATTGCATATCATATGAAATAATAATGACTTGACAAATGCATATGGTACTTCTATAAATAAAAAGAAACTTGAAATTCTTTTAGCTGAATGTAGAGTTTCCTACGAATTTTGCAATAAAAAAATAGTTAAAGATTCTCATACAATATATCAAAGTAAATACAAAATAACAGATAAAAATGAAAATATTCTTGAAGTATTAGATAGTGTAGAAGATCTGGTCATCGTTAGTATAAGGGGAAGAAATTTTCCATTTGCGGCAGCATTAATCTTTGCATTAGCAGAAAAATATGGAAGACCTGAACTGGTGTGCTTGGATAGAGCAGACCATGATGATGATAATAATAGCGGCTATGCAGATGTAACTATATATTACACTATGAATATGGCGTTAGCACATAATGTCAAAGAAAGTATTGTTAAACAGCACAGAGTAACAGGGTATAATACTCAGCTTATCGAATGTGCAGAACTAGAGAAGATTGCAGGTCACTATCTTGAAAATTATTTTAAGGAGTAAATATCTCATCTTCACAACGTAGAAAGGTTATTACGTTGAGAAATTTTCTTTACTGTGAAGTTATCTTGTCTATAACTGGTCTATAACTTACTGTCTATAACGGTCTTTTATACGAAAGATTTGGTATCGAATGGTTTTTTCAAAGAATTTAACATATAAAGCATTTTTTGGATATAAGATTGTTTATTCGAAGAAACCTCAGGCAGTTTCCTAGAATAAAAATCCATAAGATGTTCAATGAAACACTGTGTTGCTTGCTTGTCGTCAGATAGACGAGTCAAGATCATTCCATACCAATACTCTACTACTACATCTTCACCGAATTTTTCCTCTAGATCAAGTAGAAAGCTAAAATTAGAATGACATTTCCTACACAAACCATCATGGCTATCAGTGAATGATCTGTCTGATAGATGGCCACAATGCGTTTTCATTAGAGATTCTTTTGTATTAGCTGGATTTTAGCTTTCCTAATCTTTGTATCAAAATTTAACTACGATTATCCCATTTCTAGTGTTTTTTAAAGAACGTGTGTATAAGCCGATATTACTCTCTTAGGCACTTTAATATCGGAAGATAGACAAGACAAAAAAATTTTGGAGGGAAAAGGATAAGGGACTTGATGATATGTTTTCTTTCATCAAAATATTCTCTAACTTATTGATGAAATAGGCCTAAGTCAACCGTTCTCATGTTCTTTAAAAATGTCATTTCCTTCTTTTTTCCGCCGAAGGCTGAATAGATTATCTATATACTATCGTCTAATGTTTTGCTAGAATTAATCTTTCTCTAGTTCCCAAGTTGTTGTTGAAGCTTTAGTCGTACATTTGGGACATTAAGTAGGGAAAAATTCTCAATATGATTTTCTTTACCTCTCTTGGCATATTTCTGTCCTTTATTATCATCTCAAGATCTTTTCTATTAATGCAGAGCCCTGAATCATTTATCTTGTAGAACCATTCTATATCTATTGGGCTTATAATCAATGTAGGTTTTCTACATTCCTTCACTGCACATATACAAAGATCCTCTTCCTTACTGAAACAGATATGACCATTTGTACATTCATATATCATGCAATCACGATCTATGAAGTTGAACTTCTACTTTCCGTCACTTTATTGGTACATAATCTGAAAGATTGTCTTTACACCACTATTTTCCAAGAAGCTACATTTAAAATCAAAAAATGAATATTTGGTATAAAACTATCTCATTCTAACAAAAATAAGCTATAAAGCATGCAATTTCTTGATCGACTTAGCCGCCCGATTTATGGCAAATGACATTCCAGGGATTTTAACGACTTCATTTAATAGTAACTTTTTCTTTAGTTTTCTGACATTTTCATGGTTTCCTAGATAAGCTATGTGACTTATTCTGTCTGTTACGAAAAGTTGGGATGTGAACCTACTGAGATCACTTTTTGTCCACTTAGATCTATGCGTTTCATAGACGTTATTGAACGCATCTTTCTGCTTGCTTGGATTCTTGGGTGTTGATATCAGCACCCCATCACTCATGTACAAAATCTTGCGTAATAAGTTCTCCCCTTGATCCTTCTCAAAATGTTCCAATACATCTATCAACAAGACCAGGTCATATCTGTATTCAATTTTGTCCAAGACTTCGATTATGTCATTAACGTATATGTTATTGTATACGAATTTGTGCAAAGGAGTGATATAATCTCCAAAAACTTCTACTCCATCGATACGACGTAGAAACTGTGAATAGTTATGTCTTCCATCCCACAACTCTAAATACTCTCTACACAATACACCATATTTCCCAAAACCAGTTCCTATGTCTAGGACGGACATAGGATTTATGTGAATAATCATATTCAGTATTTTAGAAATATGATAATGTTGACTTGAAGGCATATATTTACTGGTAAACAATAACAGTTGTGGTATATATTTGAAAAGCTCGTTTGGGATGTCTAAATTGGCAGCCATCATCTATGCTTCACTTTTATACGTTTTTCTACACTAATTAATACGTGTAGACTCGTACAATCAACCCAAAGTTAATCTTCATCATCTGCTGGATGGAGCATGAAAGATTGGCATCTAGTGTATTACACGTTTCAATGAAAGCTATCTGTTGAACTGCACCGATAACTATGGTGTACTTTTATATAACACTGTTCTGTACTATGATGTTGAACGGCTATAATGAGTTTCGGATATCATTAAAATCAGAAGCTTTGCTATTTATGTGGAAGCTGTAATTTGGGATTAAACCTAGCTTGAATATAATATGATTGTTAAGCAAGTACTTGAGTTTATACTTGAGTTTATACCACTTGATGAGATAAATCATTCATGACTACAACCGGTGTAGTAAGCGCGTGACAAAATCGCGAAAACATGGGGTATTGTTACTACTCGGACCTGGACAGAACCTTCTGGACCATCGAAGAAAAATAAAAAATGATTTGGTATGTAAATATGGATATAACTAAAAGAAATTATCCGGTTATGAAAAACAAGACCAAATACTAAATCATCAATGGTGATGCTCTAGTAGTTAGATCGGTTTACATCATATTATCGCGTATATATGACACACAACTGTGCGCTACATGAGACCATTCGAAGATTGGTTTCAGAACACAAAGTCAGTTATTATTATATCGTATCATTTTTGATTGGGCTTGGAATTGGATTGGTAATTCTACAATCAATTCAAACTACGTTAGAAAGTCTGGGGATCGCTGCACTGGCTTGGATTGGCTCATTGATCGGTATTTTTGGTATGTTTAACTCTTATTTCAAAGACAGAAGAGAAGAGAACAAGACACCCAGACTCGCTTTCAGAGAACCGTACAGACGACAAGATAATTCTTATTTTATTGATGTCGCTTTGAAAAGTGGCCAGGGTCATGCACAAAGATGTGTTGGTCAGATCACGGTAGAATATTCTGATATAGACAATTCGGCAACTGTCTGGGAGCATAGTGCATGCAGAGAGTACGATATCGGTACGCATATGGGGCTAAGACTTTTTAAAGTAAACAATGATTCTGTCTTGTTTCCAGCTTGGAATATGAAACCTCGGGATTTGTAGAGAATCGTAGACCATTAGATGTAGAAAAATTAAGATAGTAGAAAAATTAAGATCGAAGTCAGCTTCGTTAATGGTCCAAAACCGGAGCCATATGTCGATAGAATTTCAAACATAGTAGATAATGCTCCATTAAGATAGATCGGATGATTTATTACAGACTTGGATTAACATACTTTTTAGTTTCTTGAGTTAAGTTAGTGATGGATTGATCGACGTCCGTAATTGTCTCAAACTGATTTACCAAGAGATACTTATAATCAAGATGCTTATAACCAATTTATAAGTGGATAATCAAATGTCACAAAATGATGATCCCCGTAGATGATATAATCACAACATCAATCTATTTTCACCTTTTCATTCTTATTGTAATCAAATATAAAATTGCATCCACACAAGCGTTTGAATAGCTAACTTAGTTGGAGCTTGTAATTATTTCACATTTTAAGACATCACATTTGATATAAATTCCCGTAAAGCTCGTGCTTCGTCTCTATATGCTTGTATTGTATGTTTGTTACCGTCTGGGCAAACTACAGTAACCGTTACGGTATTTATCTCTGCGTCAGAAGCAAATACCGGTGGTTGCACACTTTCTATTCTGCAACCTGCTGCAAAATACTTTTGTAAATCAGAGATTGACTTAAGATTATTATCATTCATATTCTTACGTACCTGCTTGTATACGTATATAATATTGGTTTGGTTATGGTTCTTGATAGCAAACGCTTTGATCGCATTATTATGCGATCGTAATCTGATACTACCAGATCAATGTATGGTATAGTAATCAATGTATGGTATAGTACTCGTTATATCGAGCTGAGACTCTTGTTGTTAGTGGATTAGTTATTCCCAAAAAAGTCCGGTCCATTATAACCTGAAATTTGACCACACTTCGGGCAGTTCTCATGAGTTTCAGATCTAAGTGTTTCTTCATCTGGTGTTTGTAATACTTTTGACTGGTATTCGTGTCCACAATTTTTACACGTAACCATTACAACCATTGCAAAGTCATCATATCAACTAATCAGCGGTTAGCTCTTTCTATTAACCGACTCATGAATTCGGTCCACATAATCGGCTATCTCATCAAATGTCAAGCCAGAGTCGTTCATCTCTATCACCGCCCAATAACTGACACCGTCACGTCTTAATGCAACTAATGCAGCTAATGAACTTCTTGCTGCATCAAAACCGCATTTTGAATTTCCATTCCAACCATAATATGACATGATGACCCCAATAGCACATCTTCCGTTTAGCCCATCGGAATATTGCTCTCTTATCTGCGTAAACTGTTTCCCGTATACACGAAGAATTTGAGAGATAGTCATTTCTTGTTTTAATAGTTGTTGACTTATAGATTGTACTATAACCAAGAAACTATTTACATACTATGCCCGCTTAAATTAACCAAACCGACTGCATCGTAATTGCAGAAATACTTCTATGGGAATGGAGCACCAAAATTTTTGGTAGATTCTACATTTCCATCTTCTTGTGCTGATGTGACTCCAACACTGTTTTCGTCACCTTGGGTTTGGGAATTTATATTGGAACACAATACATTGATTGGAAACCAGTAGTTGCCACATTCATTGGTTTGTGATGATGCAGATTGAGTTTTTTTGTAACTATCAGCAAAGACCGTATGTACGCTCATAAATGATAAAGTCGATAACATGACTATTACTGCTACTGCTACTGCTGCGGCTGCGGCAGAATGTATACGGTCCATATATTAGTCAATGAACTAAGATGGAAGCTAGCTTTAAGTCAATTAAGAAAAAACAATCGAATACAGAAATCATATTTCTGTTATATCATATATTATGTAAAAATCTTCGAAGATTGTTAATGGTTCTTCACGATAGCACTATTGTTGTCTTCAGCGATGTGTACATCTTGAGTCTGATGACATGTTTAATTGATTAAAAATAAAAAAGTTATGGTTAGCTAACGCGATTGTCGCTTTAGCTGTTGCTTAGCTACGGCGTTCTTTGTTTATTAGCTTTGGTCAGCATCAAGAGCTGCAGCATTGTTGTCGCCTTGTATCTGCGATGCTAGATTCTGACAGAAGACATCGATTGGGTTATTGCCATTACCACACTCGTTGACTTGTGACACCGCTTGGGTCTTGCTGTAACTCTTCTTGCCATCGTGTCTCTTCTTATCTGCAAATGCACTGTCTGTTGCAAGTGCTGTTGCTGCAATCAACATTGCTGCCATTGCTGCAACAACAACTAAGTACTTTGTATTCATATTGTGCTAGCTTCAATGAAGCTTGTGTTTATTTACATTTAGCAAATTCGGACTCTCATATATATCTGATAATTATTCTATTAGAAATAATGGAAATCGGTCAGCGTAGTTTATTTCATTTTGAGTTTAGCAGTTCACTTTATTGGACCCAATACTTTTCTAGTATATAGTATGAATTTAACATACTAAGATAGATATTGTTGTTCTCACATATGAGAACTAATATTTCTACTATTTGGACAGTACTTTCAGGCTACCGGGTATCACATTTATCTTTGGTGTAAGATTATAGCTACTGCGTTTCCATCGCCTTGTATTTGTGAATCCAGATTCTGGCAGAACACATCTATTGGGTTCTCGTCATTGCCACAATCATTGGCTTGGTATGTCGCTTGGCTCTTCTCATAATGCGTCTTCTTCTTCTTGTCAGCAAAAGCACTATCAGTGGTTGCCATTACTGTTGATGCTATAAGCATGGCTGCAAGTGCTGTGACTGCTATGATTGTCATATCTTTTCCATTCATATTTCAGTGAGCTTCAACGAATCTCATGTTTATTTGTATTAAGCAAATCCGGGCGCTTACATTTATCAGATATTTATTCTATTAGATAATAAATTGTTGTTATTTTCGTAACTAACGCATAGCTTCACACTCTTTTTCAGACCATCCCCGCTTAACCGGTCGTGGATGTTCTCCCCACCAATTTACAAGTCCATTGCAAATACCGCATCGTAACTCTATTCTTGAACCGTTGATCTTAAAATATGCTATCCGCTTGTGCCATATACCATCAGTTTTACAGAAACAATCTTCTGAGCTTGACGTATACTTGAACTCAATATATTATCAATCTACAAGATAATATCAGATTTGATCCATGGTGCTACCAAACAAATATATGATTTAGTACTTGTAGTATCTGGTGACCCGATTTTATAGCAAAAATCTTTTACGTAGAGTTAAAGAAATTACTGTGAACTATATTTTTCTATTCTAAGAAGTCGCTAGCGCAATTTTGACGTCAGATTGCTATCTCATTGCCAAACATTCTTCTTCTGACCATGCTCTCTTGAACGGCATGATTTTCTTTGCACGTGACGGCGAATCCCACCACTCCATAAAACCCATGCATCTACTACATCGAAGTTCTAGTCTTGATCCACTTTTCTTAAAGAATTCGGTCAGCTTATAATCGGTCGTATTCCGATTACAGATGCAACCATTCGTCCAATGCATACAAGCACTTACCAATATATTATTATAAAATAAATTAATACTGGATTCTGATCATAATGCTGTAAACATACTATAAGTAAAAGTATGTGTCAGATGTTGTAGACTAATGAAGTAGTAGATAAATCGATTCGCTACATTTGCACTTTTGACTATTTAGTCAACGCTTATAGATGAATATTTGATCATTTTTGTTGTACGTAATTCTTGCAAGACAATACGTTTCTAACCAATACGCTGATGGTATCTGCATGGCCAACCGTGCCATCAGCTGTGTGTCGAACAGTTTAATCAGCCTGGGTTGCCATAATAACAATTAGTTCGTTCTAGTGCTTGCGGAGCCGTTAATTCTTGCTATGTCCCAATTCGATCCAAATAATCAGCTATTTCTTCGAATGACGCACCAGAGTCATTGAATTGAACGACTATATCTTTATCAGTACCGGCGCTTTTCAATACACGAAATGCACATCTTCTTGGTGCATCAGATTTGTGTTTACCATCCCAACCATAATATGACATAATGACACCGATAACACATCTTCCATTAAGGTCATTAGAATACTTATTTCTTATCTGTGTAAACTGTCTTCCGTAAGTACGCAGAATTTGAGCAACAGTCAATTCTCGCTCTAATAATAGTTGCTGATTCATAGATTGTACTGTAATCAATAAACTATTTAGACGCTATATCTGCTTAGTTAGGCGAAAAAACTACATGTATTTACAGTTATACTTCTATGAAAATGGAGCGCCGACATTTATTGCACAAACTAATAGCCTGGAAGGCTTGTGCCTTCCGCATCTAACGAATATTAATGATCTATATGAACCCAATTAGCAATCATTTTATAGAAAGTTGTGACGAATGGTATAACATGAAAGCTAAGATTACAATCTTTTTGTTATAGAAATTGAGACTTAATATAGTGTATGATTTGCTGCAAACAACCAAGCTCTCTTCGAATACTGTAGAAAATAATAAGATTCTACAACGGGGCAGTCGAGTCTATTTTGTGATTTGTAATTCATGTTATTGGTGTGCATCTTACTTCGGCTTTGATGATTTATCTGCATCATCGACGCGAGTTCTTGACTGTCATGTCTGTAATACGCATACCAAACTTATGCCCATCTCTAGTGATGAGTCATTTAAAATAGAACTGGCCAATTAACTGAATCGGGGGTTTGATATAGAATAATCAATCATTACGAATTCTGTACAATTCATTAATTTTTTGTTATGTATGCGTCATTATCTATCGCTCAAATAAAGTGCCATGATCGGCGGTGTACTTTTGGGATGAACGTTTGACTAACTTATAACTAATACTTTTCTTCGTGATGCAAACCCGCTTGCTTTCTTAGATAATCCAGCAATTCATTATCATCATCTTGGTGTTCTATTCTCAGATACTTTTTTATCCCATCTAACAGATCTTTACTTTCTTTAGAATGTTTAGCTGAATCTTTCGCCATCTTATAAATTAGATTTTATGATATAAAAAATTGTGGGCCTTGCTGGAAATCAACAGTCAGACATGAGAATATGACTGTTCTTTAAGAAATCTTGCAGCTCTTGATAGCTTTCTACTTCAAAATATTTCATCAGACATTCTACAGTCTTGTCGTCGTATTCAGCATTCTTGTATTTTTCTTTGCTCAACGTAACTTGACTAACTTTTCTCTTGTCATCCAAGTCAGTATTACTTAATACCCATTACGACGGTAATATATATAATAGTTTTTCGAGTATATTTTAAAGAAAATGATACAGAGTAGTATTGATTTCTTATATTCTGTCGCCAATGTCCCAATATTTACTAAAGATTACTTGATAAATTCAAATTTATAGCAGTTTAGTTATGGACGATCATTTGACTGGTTTATCATTGACTTTATTAACAATTTCTTATCTCACGAGACGTCTTAATTGATTGAGGCGGTTGGGGTGTAAGTTTGGATGTAATGTACTTAGAGAGTACGATGACAGTCATTGCTCTCACATTGCCATTAATTCTATGGCCAAGAATGAACAATCCAACTGCTGTAAGCCATAAAGCCAAAGCAAATATGAGACTTTGATCATGTTGGCCGGAGAGATATGCTGCCAGTATGTAAATTGCATAAATGTACATAATTCTAGCGAGGCAATACGCTTCTAACCAACAAGCTGATGGTATCCGCATGGCCAACCGTGCCATCAGCTCTGTATCGAACAGTTTGATCATAAGCAGTCAACTCTATTCATTCCGCATAAAGAGCTAACGCATAGATCTTCGTTCTTTTTCAAACCATTTCCGCTTTTGTGACCTAGTCTTTTTTGTACTGGGACGATCCATCCACCAAGTCACAAGACGGTTGCACTTACCGCATCTCAATTCTATTCTTGAACCATTTATCTTATAGTATTCTATCCGATTAGCACCATCCGGTTTACAGACACAATCTTCTGATCTTGACATGTGCTTTGAATTCAAAATATTATTAATCTATGAAATAATATCAGATTTGATCCCATGTGGCTGTTTAAACTGTTTGATCATAAGCAGTTAATATCAGCACTTATAAGCATTAATTCTGGCTAGTTGCCATTCGATCCAAATAATTGGCTATTTCTTCAAATGTTGAACCAGAGTCATTCAAGTCTATCATCAAATCAGCACCAATTCCGGCATGTCTTAAAGCAAATAATGCAGCTTTCTTTGCCATCCCAACCATAATACGACAATGACACCGATAGCGCATCTTCCATTATGCCAGTCAGAATATTTCTTTTTGATCTGTGTGAACTGTTGCCCGTACGTACGCAGAATCTGAGAAACAGTCAATTCTCGCTCTAATAGTTGCTGACCCATTCTGCTATATCATAGCCAACAAGCTATTTAGACACTGTATTCGGA
>JBKPHJ010000220.1:0-7895 GCA_046729835.1 Thermoproteota archaeon | reverse complement strand
TAATATCGGCTGTGGAAGACGCAGATAAGATAGAAACCCTGGATCATCAACCGAGACCACGCCTATCACGATCAGGACCAGAAAACAACGTAGTAATCGTAAACTTTCAAATAATAATAAATGGGATGGATGTTGCAAACGAGGCTCTAAGAACGTACAGTGAATTTTTGGAGAATGTTACAAAATTTAATTTGAACATAATGAAAACCGTCTGGAATCCCTTTCTCCCCTATCCGTTTTATCCTAGACTTGAGGATAAAAAATAGGTCAAAATATACTAGGGCAGACACGAAGAAGGATAATTACGTCTACGACGGAGAATCCTGCAAAGTACCCCAGATTATCCTTAAAATATGAAGCGATGCAACCAATAAGAGTTTTCTCTGTTGGTTAATGAATTTGCACACACCACACAATACTCAGACAGACAGGATATCAAATGCAACAATTAAAAACTGTCTAACAAGAAAATTATTGAATGTTCATTTTCTATTAAATGTCTCCAATATTCCATTTCTGTAGGTCGATGTGGTTTGATGCAGCACCAATCAGTCCATGAATTAGTACAGCTACATATCTATATAGGGATAACCTAAACTTTTCCTGTCTTGTTAGCTCACTATAAGTAATGTCCGTTGAAATTGGGTAATAGTAATTCAATCATCTCACCCCCCTTCATTTTCTTTCACTGATGTATATTGCCCCGTATTTTTAATATGATACAAAGCCGAGCTTTAATAGTTCGGAAAGATACTCTTCCAGTTGTGGTATCTGTGTTTTTACTGAACTATGGAATAAATACAGTCAGAAAAGGTATATCTTTACGCAAGTAACAGTGTCCACCTGATTGACTTGTGATATAGATCGCTTTGATCTTCTTATACTTTTCCTAATATTATTTAGAATTGTCAACGGCTTGAACTTTTTCTGCTTCTGGGCCCATTGCGGTCTCATAATTTTATCATTTCATCTAGATAGCAAATGTCTTCTTAGATATAGTTTAAATGCTTCGGTGGTAACCCATAACGAGAAATTGCAATATCCTTATCAGTCTGAATGTCGCTAGATACAATAACTACAACATATCAATGCCTAGGCCTGTACCACACAACCGGATAATAATAAAAGAGAGAAGAGAAAATATCCTGATGCTTCTTACTAAAGGAATGAAAGGCTGTGAAATAGCCAAAGAATTAGGCGTTGATGCATCTACCGTAAGTAGAGATATCCAATATTTGATTGCCCAGTCGCAAAATTACCTAAATTCCTTGGCCAAAGATACACTTCCGTTTATGTATCAAACCTCAATAGAAGGAATAAAAAATGTACTCAAAGAATGTTGGACCATTTATACTCTTGATAGTAACAACACTGACAAACATATAACGTGGTTTCATAAGATAGCAGCTCTTAAACTAGCAAAAGAATGTAATGAGGCATTATTCAAGCTCACTTCAGAAGGACCATCAATAATGCATGTCAGGCTTTTAGAGGAGAGATTGGAGAGGATTGAAACTAAACGGATCAATCGATAACTTAGCGAAGAGGCTTAGTAGACTGGAACCTCTTCTTCCTACTTCTCATGTTCCTTCCAGTAACAACAGGACTGGCTTAAGCCATTGGAAAGATAAACCAGTAATTGCATTAGAGGACTGGATCCAGATTCAGGGGCATCTGCCTTATAGATTAGAATACTTCCCAGACGACTTCGATCAGACATTGACATACATGGAGCTCCCATACCATCGGTATGAATTTGAACGCAAAAAGAGAAGGCTTGAGGCAAAAGGGCGGTCAGATGGATGGTTAAATGATGAAGTTGGATACGGGCCGATCTGTCATGATTCAATGGGTAATCTGACTGACGGATTAGGCAATCCGATTAAGGAAGAAGAAGTGGTAGAGGAGGAAGAGGAGCAGGACCGAGATGAGGAACTTAGACTCAGACTCACACTCAAACAAGAACAGGAAGACATAGAGAAGTGGCATTCAGACTATATCGAACTGATGGAGTATACCAAGAATCCAAACTATATTTCTTATTGTGCTGTTGCTGAGGCCAATAGAGTCTTTTGATGTCGTGTTCGATGTGTTCAGATTGTCGCCGCAGCAGTTCTATCATTAATCAAAATGGAACTAACCTCTTACTGTACTAATGCCAGAACATCAGAAACAAACGAAAGACATCAAAACAATCGCAATATGAGGTCATTTCCTTGTCCAATGGACCTTCGCCATTCTCCACAGCCGTACGCAATGCCGTTATCAACTGTTATGCCTATGGTGAATGGCTACCTGACCCTTGTTGTATTCTCACATCTCTTTGTAGTGTGCTAGTATGTGCTTATGTTCTTTCGAGAAAGGGACTGGAATGACAAACATGTTCGTTGTAGGAATTGCAGATCATAGACTGAAGGATATTGTTTCTTGTAGTAGTATATCTGCTTCTCATCTACCCTATCCTTCAATGCTCTGATGAAGAATGGATTAGCACCATCTACAAATATTCTGCTTCTACCTTCGAAGGTAATGTTGTATTGGTCATCAATAATAGTATAGGTATTGAGTAGAATTTCATCTACCGCCTTATCGTATGTATCATCTTTTTGAGTATACCTCGCCATTTACACGCAGCACGATTGTCACCCTCAAAATTATTCTTTATTTTTTGTATTATGATCAAGGCTTAATAGGCTGATGACCATTACTTGGCTCCGGATCAATTGCATTAGAATTTATTATACATCTGTTCTTTCGTCTCGATATCACGATTAATTCTTTTTAGGGGGGTACTTTTAGAAGTCCCTGACTCGCCCAGTAGCAACAACTTGCTTTGTGATTCTAATCTCTTACCAATTTCACTCCGTATTCCTGCGTCTAATTAATTAAATTCACGGAAAGCTGAATTGAGAAATTTAGTTCGAACTTATCAGCAATTCTCAGTGGGTGTTTTTTGTTTCAGGTTCAGGTTCTGAAATCGTAACTTTGTTCTCTAGCGATGATACTTGTTTTACTATTTCCCTTTCCATTTCTGAAACTCCGATAGCCCTCAACAGATCTAACTGGCTCTCTGCTCTCTTGTAGACTTCCCTTCTAAGTACGGCATCTCGGGGTATATTTTTCGCTGAAATATAAATCCCAACAAAGAGGAGATAAGCACCTAAAGGCAAAAACGCCTCTGTAATGAGACCATAAGGTGGATAAGTGTGATATTGCAGTGGTGTGATTTCTATAGATCCAACAAGAATGGCCATACCGATGGCTGAAATGAGTAGGGATTTACGAACACGTTCATCGATAACTAATGAAGAAGTTGCTAGGAATCCGAGGCTGAAAAGTAGAGCTCCAACTTGTTTTGTAGCACTGAAAATCAATACATACAAGATGCTAAACGATATTGGAAGTGACTGTATCAATGGGAAAAATGGATCTCCAAAATAGCTTTGAAATGGATAGACATAATAAATTAAAGGCAGACCCATAAGTAAAAAATATTTGATCTGACCCAATTTACGTCGATATTGCTTCAAGAGAATTACCGTAGCTAACCATAAGGCAAGAAAGGAAGTCAGAGAAAGAACATCAAATAGTTGGGATAACAATTCTGCTGTACGGGTAGGGGAAAAATTTACTACATAGGATGACATTAGCGTTCCATCGCAACTCGTATTCAATATATGAGTCTCCAGAAGTAGCCGTCAAGTTCAAACCTACAATGACCTGGCCAATAGGATAGTCTCCGTTGTTATCAACGACTCCTACAATGTTAAGCCTGTCATCACCATCCATAAATGAACCAAACTCCTTTAGAACTATCTGATCAGTATTGTCGATCGCATAGATAGTCCCAGACATATACAATTCAACATAAAAGACACTAGCTCCGAAAAATCCTAGTGAGATCAGAAATATGCTAAGGCAATGGCAAGTTGAAGCCTTATACCTAACGGACAATTAAAGTATTTGCTAATAACAAAAAATCATGCTATAAATCACATGGGGTACTTTGCAATGCTGTGCACGGCGAATACATTTATCCTTCATTCTGTATCTCAGGAACATTCTTGGTTCACGGTTTTGAATGCCATTGCAATCTTCATCCGAATACATTGGGGACTATTATTGTTTCTTAAATTGGTATGCTAATAAGAGCATACTTGCATTCTATGGAAGGAATGATACGTATGATTTATTATGACTCTATATTAGTAAGCAGATGAAACAATTGGCACACGATCCAGTTTCTTCGAACGGATATACGAGTAAATATAAGATATGCTAAGTATTTGAGGGTGAAAACATTAGCGGATTGGGAGCGCTGTCTAGCCAGAAAGAGAAAATATTGTTACGTAGATCTAGAGAGTAGAGTGATTGAATTGCATAGCCAGGGCCTTAGTGAGCGAGAGATGTCTGAAAGATTGAAGATACCGCGAAGCACTATTAACCTGGATAACCGTGTACTGAGGCAACAGGCGAGAACTAATATCCGAACGTACGTCGATCAGCAACTCCCTTTTGAACATAATAGCTGCATGGTCGCAGTAAGTAATCTGCTAAGAAAAGCCTGGGATATAATCAATGATGCTACTTCATCTGATAAAGCAGTCGCTAATGCAATGCGTCTAGTACTGGATTGTCTGTCATTCAAGCGTGCCTTGCTGATGGACAAAACAGATCTGAGAGTCATAGATGAGCAGATAAGAAATGAAGTATTGGAACTAAACTCTTCTTCTTCTTCGTCTTTAGGATCATCAGGTCAGAGAGTATTTGGAGATGCCCCATCTTATAATAAGACTGCTGAGCTTGATTATGATGGTAATGCACAGTTCTAATGTATAATATGTTCCACAAAATTAAGGGATAGTTGTTACTCCTTGCAGAACTTTATCAATGGAAAAGACGGTAGTTAGCTACCCTCTATTTTTTTTATAGAATTTAAACTCCCTCTTTTGTTACCTACAGGCGGCAGCGAACATATATTTTTAAAGCAAACTAAAGCATTAAAGCTAAGGAAGTTCTTCAGAGCACTCCGCTCCTCTAAAAACCATTTAACGAGTTGCTTTTGGAGAGATCCGAGACAATGAGGTTTCATTTTCCTCAGAGCAGCTTCCAGGACTTAAAATCACAATGCCAGTCTGGATATTTCTTCTTCATATTTTCCCTCTTGATTGGCAGTATTTTATTCCTAATTGAATTCTTAAGTGCGGAACTCACTCTTTCCTCAAAATATTTGATATTAGGATGCAATACCATTACATCATTACATGACACAATCCAGTCGATCAATGTTGAACATGATTCATCATGATTAGTTTTCTTAACATTAACAAGAAAAGGGGTCAATAAGAGATTTATTGAATATTTTCTATGATCTGGAACTGTTGTCCCTGCATCAGGGTCGTATCTTTGGGTACAGGGTCAACAAGAAGAGAAAGAGTTTGAAAGACCAGACTTTAATCAAATGATAAACATAACTTTGAGTCTGGTAAATAAATATGGTATAACATATGGCAACGGTTGTAGGATATTAGTCGATGGAGCAAATCCTTCCTTTATCCGTTCTTTGAAATACCAGCTCGGAGAGAATATAGATTATGAACAAGAAATGGACTATTACAAAAAGTCATATCATGATATCTATAACTTAGATTTTTTGATAAGAAATATGTTTGTTATTCCAGTTCATTTTGTCAAGGAACACAAACGAATGTTGACACATGCTAAGAGAATATTACAGTATAAAGATGGCTCGATGGCCATTAACCCAACATTTGACAAGTTGATCACTTCATTGAGAACCGCAGTAGAAAGTGCAGAAGGGTTGTTAGATAAAGAAGCAACTAGTTATGACGATGTATTTGATGCTTTTAGGATGTCGCTACAGTTTTATCAATGATCTGCGATATATGGTTACTTTATTGGAGAAAAGCCAATCTTACCCTCCATTGACTACAGATCAAGTCTCAAAATTGCGATCTCTTAGAGCAAAAGACAAGCCTCCTTCCGAAGTAACATTGAATATGAATACCTTTCGTTTGCCTGAAGGAGTAAAGGCGTCGCTGGTCAAAGCTAAAGGTTCTGCAGGAACGTTCAGGATCCAGGTCACCCTACCCTATGAAGGGAGACTTATTGGAGTGACCCTAGAATGTTTTATGGTATGAGATTGGTAATAAAAAGGCCTAGCTATGATAAAACGTGTCAGGTCGTATTACGCTCTCCGACTTTGGAATATCAATTCCCCTGTCACAGTTATCTCTACCTGGCCCAGTTAATCTTACATCAAAATTTGCAGGATAACGTTTAATGAATTCTCTTTCAGTATTGAGAATTGTTTCTGCTAGATAGGCGATGTCAATTTTATCGGTATAAGCATCCATTTTACTTACCAATTCAGTTAAGTCATGCCATGCAGGAGGTCTGCCAGCTTCTCTATCTTCCTTATCACGCTGACATAGCTCATGATACACGTTACTAGCAATTACGCCATAATCGTGTTCGTCATATGGAAGGGGCTCTGGAGGATTAGCCATGATGGGGTTTGAATGAGACGTGTATTTTAGCCTTGCTGTACATCTCCTTAATAAGTCCTTGGTCCATAGGCTAGCCACCACTTGACCTAATAGGTGCCGCAGTTACGGTTTGTCGAGGAACAGATTCTGCTATAATAGGTTCTACAGTAATGAAGTCATGAACAACGTACTATTATAATAGAATGAATTGAACTAGCAAGACAAAATACAGTTAATTCCAGATATAGCTAACAGAGAAGCGATTACAGCATTCCATGCTTATTTGACAAGGAATGACCTATCAGTCCACCATATCAATAACAGTCCGAAGGCTTCTATCGCTTTTGCTAACTACCTCTGCCGTGATGTACCCTTTCATGGCATTAGAGGCATTGAGTATGTCCCGGACAGACGATAGTGTAAAGGGTGACAAGATAAAGGCTTTAGGTTTAGCAAAAGAATGTTATGCAATGAAGGAAAGTATAGATCCAAGTGGCGCAAGCGATTACTTTGTTGTTCTGCACATCATCAAGAAACTCTTATGTGTGTCTTATGTACTGAGAGTACCTAAAGCTACAATATACATCATCTTACTGACATCGCAGCGCATCGCCATGTGATAAAACGCCGGACACAACACTTACAATTTGCATCCTCCTATATCCTGGTCTCCCTTTCGTGCCCTAATGCGCCTTCTACTTTGGAGAACGGATCTTCGATAATTTCCGATTTAAATTTTGTTGCATTAGACTCACGTGCAGTTGAAACAGAAACATGCTTTCACAAATGCTACTGTCTGCTTTAGACTTGCTAAGTCCGTTCACATATAGTTAGTACAATAACTAGCCACAATGATAATAGATAAGAAATTGTGCGAATTTTCATATATACAACTTATAAAGCTCAAGATCTGATTTATCAAAAGATATAAGAACAATATTTGTTCTAAAAATTCGGTATGATGATGTATTTATAGCACGCTATGATTTACTTAGTATCATGACTGGTTCACTTGTTTCTAGGTCAAAGGTTTTCTATATTTTACTTGGGGCTGGGATTTCGTTTATTGTGATAGGATCTGCATCAGCTCTTTATACGCTTACACCTATATCCGTATCACTTAATGGAACAGTTGAAGCTGGTAAGACTGACTCATTGACTCCTAACATGGATGTAGGGAATACGGCAGCGTTATATGTTACAGGATCTAACGCAAGCATCAAGATTTTGGATCCAGACAACGAAGTAATAAGGTCTGTAAGTAATGTTTCTAGCTTTCGGTATAACTTTGCAGCTCATAAGGAGGGACAATATCTGATAACGATAGAGAACTTGGGAACCTCTGATTTATCGATTGCTGGTAATGCTTTTACCAAAGGTAGTCAG
>JBKPHJ010000219.1:0-12099 GCA_046729835.1 Thermoproteota archaeon | reverse complement strand
TTCGTAATAAGAAAGTATACTAAAACTACTGATGATAAAAACAATTTGAATAGCAACTAGGATTCCTATTTTTAGGCCAATCTTGGAACGTATAAATTTGAAAATATTAGCGTCATGCTTCAATATTAATAAAATGTATATCGTGAAGGATATATTTCAATGTATAAGAACAACAAAAACTCTAGGCGACGTCTTCAGCTACTCGTTCAAACATTTCAGTTTCAATTACACCTGGAGCAATAGCATTTATTCTGATTCCAGATTTGGCATATTCTAATGCAGCTGATTTGGTCAGTCCAAGCACAGCATGTTTGCTTGCGATATAAATCGGCATTTGTGGAAATCCCATCACACCGGCAACGGAAGACATGTTTACTATAGCCCCACCTCCATTTCTAATCATCTCGGGAATCTCATATTTCATAGACAACCATACGCCTTTGACATTTACGTTCATGATCTGATCAAAACTTCTGATGTCTGATCTACTAACGGTATAGTCATTTCTTCTATCCCAGCATTATTTATGGATCAATCTGATCCCACTTAAGATCCATCAATTTACTAGTCCCATCATAAAATAGTCCTTTTGATCAGTAATACTGATTTGATGCTCTGCCGCTGATGGTGATGAAGGAAGGGGGCAACGACTGAATACAGATCTTTCGATCATTGATTACTATCCGGTACGATCTATCTTCTCTATCTCCCTAGCTAGGTTAAGAGCCTTCTTGAGCTGTGCGATAGACTCCCAAAGGAGAGGAAAAGTCAGGTTCAAAAATGAAGCTATGCTTGTCGTTGGTAAAAAATGAATGAACAAACAATCTTGTCAGAGAGTTAGATCAGAGTATATGTGCGGGATGTAAATTGTACTAAAGTGAGAGGAAAGCCTTCCTGATTTTCTATAAAGTGGATCGAGATATGAGCAAAAGAAAACTGTATTGCCGTTCTACGTATATTCCGATCATTTTCTTGTCTTTAATCATGTTCGCATTAACTAATGTTCCCGATATCCTTTTTACTCTAACGAATGAAAATGGTCATGAACTTGATTCTATCAATTTAGTTGAACGTAATCTTTCTACAATCTCCTTCATTCAGAAAATCACTGCAAAGTCAGATGCTAATAGTACTATCATTCCTCATCGTATAATAGATGAAGTGCGTCCAATTAACCTTGAAATAACTGTTCGTGATCTATCCTCCTTTCAAACTCGACACACAGAATCCGAATTTATAGATGGTGTCGCTTTTTGGTTAACAGAGAAACTTCAAAGTGTCTGCGGCACTGGTGTCTACGTCCAAAATTTTACATATACCCGAGAGAAGACTAATGACGACGACGAGAGTGATGTCAACAGCAATCATCGTCAAAGACCATTTTCCTATAACCTGAAAAATTTAGTATGCGAGGAACCAGGTTCAACAAATAATACGATAATGATTTCTGCCCACTATGATAGTAGAATGGAGGATATTAACAATAGCACAGCTAGAGGTCCAGGAGCAGACGATAATGCTAGTGGTGTTTCTGCATTATTAGAAGTGGCACGAATCCTTTCCAATTTCGGTCTGGATCATAGTCTCATCTTTGTACTATTTCCAGGTGAAGAGCAAGGCAAATGGGGTTCAACACATTACGCAGACCATATTGACAAAACGGATGTGGACCTTGACCTATTAATTAATTTAGATATGGTTGGATTCTCTTCACAGGATCGAATGATTTCTTAATAGAGTATGACAACGGAAACGTTGTACATGATAATGACAGATATTCATTAGCTGTCGCCAGCTTCATCAAAGGCGTTGCTTCAAAATATACCAATCTAAACGCAACCCTAGGCGTATTAGGAAATGCCGTGGCTTTGAAGCTTTAGGTTATACAGTTATAGGTTTTCATGATGATGGTGTAACAAAGAATCCAAATTATCATACGGTCACTGATACTCCTGATACTCTGAATTACGAATACTTAACTTCTACAACTAAATTGGTCTTGGCTACAATTTTGAATCTTGATAAATTGATATCGATTGAAAATCCTGATTATGCTCTTTTATTCTTAGAAGAGATTCAGTGACTGCTATAATTTCCACTACTAACTCTGCCCCAACTGCAGCAAGTCCACAGTCATGAACAACAATGCCGACAACCAGTTGAATGATTGATCGTCGAAGTTATTCAGTTATGATCTTTCTTTTTCTTTCTTGCTTAATACGACTTGCATATAGATTATTGACAAGCCGTGGTTCTTAGCTTTATCTATCTGTTATAGTATGTTATCGTGTCGGCGGTGCTGTCAGCTGCTTCAGACTGTTCCCATTTGTAGTTTAGCATATTAAAATTCGCGTATTAGCTTGTCTTATGGGTTGTTGCATCAGACGGATGTTGGAGTTATTGGAAAAGATGGGATGGAACCTTCAGGCGCTTGACATTGCTCGCTTCGCATTCGTTCAATCTGCGTTCGTTCAGTCTCGTTCACTCAGCATAATCCACGGAAGCAGAGAGAGCATCGAGTTGTATTGCTTCCCTAGATCGCTAATTACAGTCTGATAAGGAGTAGGACTTGTTTCACTGCGTTGGTGGAACAATCTCTCTAACGCTTAGGTTCTTTATGTCTATGCTGTTGCCATCATCCCATCTGAATGTTGCTATTGGTCCACCCCATGTAATGATTTGATCGGGCTCTCCATTACATTCACCTCCTTCACTCCCCCATCCGCCATCATCGATGAAATCGTATACTTTCTGCCACTAAGTAACTATGACGAATCTAGCAAAGTCACCCGGAAACACTACGAGTGATGATAATTCGCTATCTATAAGAGGAACACCCTCATCTAAATGATGCACTTGGTTAATCTGGCATTGATTATATCTGTTTAGACTCTGGTTTCGGCGCTACTTCCTTGTTTATGAAATTCTGAAAATCGGGATGGAACCATCTTTCTGACTGTATTGGTTTCCATTCTTCACCCAAAGTTCCATACTTAAAGCAGTTTCTCATCCATTGCAACCATCCTGTCCATTCATTATCATTGAGCACTTTTCTTTGACGCATCCAATATGCGTGAGAACAAATAAACAAGATATAATATGCAAATGCTAACTCTTCTGCTGGCTTATCGAGTTTATAAATGACTTTTTGCATCGATGGTTTTTCAATTATGATTTCTGCCATGTTGTGAACCTTCTCATCCAAATCATTGAGAACCTTTGTTTGGATGTCTACTGAGAGACTCTGCATTTGCTTTCTTGAAAAGTATAATATAACAAACATGGTCCCAATAATTCCTATCGCTTCACCTATTCCAAATAGGCCTTCTAGACTCAACTCGGCCATGTCATGTATGTCTCGGTTTTTGGATATCTGTATTTAGAAATATTGTTAGGAGTTATTCTTAGTTGGAATAATTACAAAGTGACTTCTACGCTATAGGAAACATTCGAGCTCAGACAAAATATCCTAATGGATTGGGACCTGATTTATGTATTTTTGTAGCATAAGGACAACTATGAATGAGATTCACTAATTACTTTGTCAGAGATTATAGAATCAACTTGGTGTCAGATCTGTTAGCAGAATTGGTGTTTAAAGTTGATTATTGCGTAATCAACAACAGTATAAGAATTTAGGTCAAGACAGGTCATGATTAGTAACAGAAGACAGTTTTATTGGCAATGTTTGAATGACTGATTTAGGTTACGTGAACTGATATGGGTTACGTTTATCATAGATCGGGGGTTTAGTCTGAGATTACCTTTGGTAACAGTAAAAACAGATGAAATCATATGATATTTGTTGGAAACTATCAGAAAATATCTGGAAACAGTGTGATAACAGATGGAAACAATATGTTTACATCATGGTCATGTGTCTTAATGATATAGTTATGCAAGCACTAAACAGGAAGGAATTGGAAGATTTTATTATAGACTTATATCATAATCAAAATAAGACTTTTAGAGAAATACAGAAAATAGTAAGAAAGTCCCCACGCGATATTCGAGCCATTCTGAATAAGGTGGAACCAGAGCGGGCTTCACTTTCTCCATCTTCAAGAGCTTATCAAATGTTTAATGAAGGACATAATTTAATAGAAGTCGCTACTCTTTTAAATCTAAGATAGAAAGAAGTAAGCGAGTATTATAGAGAATACTGGGATCTAAGAGGAATGTACGATCTTAATCAGATCTATGAAGAAATAAAGGATGACATTTGGTCGGTCGTAGCATTACATAGGAGAATGAAGACAGAAGATCTGAGCCCACAACAGGTCACTAGAATTCTCAAGATGATTATAACACTTGAACGTCAAAACAGAGATCTTGAATGTGAACATGCCAGATTAGAAGTAGGCAATAAGCAGGCAGCAACTACATTTCAACAATTTACCGATCTTATACAGAAAAATTACAAGACAATGGAAGAGAACGATTATGTCATTAACCAACAAAAACGGGAGATTGAAAGTCTAAACATAGAAAAGACAAGACTAGAAAATATCGTTAATTCTATTCAGCTGAATAACGAAACATGTATCAAGATTAAGCAGATAGTTAAGCAAGAAATAGAAAGCTTTGTCTCTAACCCTCGAAAGCTGTTAAGATTGGCTCTTGCTTCTTTATTCGAATTATCAAGAAAACACCCTGGAAAATTCCAGGCCTTGTATTATAACATGCCTTCTCATTTATCAGTGGAAAAAATATTAGCACAGTCATCCATCAGTCAAAGTGCAAGGCCGTATGAAGAAAGTGAGGATGAGAAATTTCTCTTACAAGAAGCAGAACAGTCATACAATAGGATAATAGATGCCATCACAAACAATTGCATTAATGGAATGCAAAATGAAACTGAGCCATTATATCATTCACCACAGGTGCTCGACTTAAATGATGGTCTGTCCTAATGTTACATTTCAAGTATGCTCTAATTCCAAAATCACAAATGAAAAAAGCGCGTATAATGAAATGGATGATCGGCTAAAAGAGATACGATATATGCTAATAATATGATATTATTAACTGCCATAATTAAAGAGATGACATCATTCTTGTTTGGTTTTTAGAATGGATTTATTTACTTGTTTAACGGTAACTATGTACTAACATGCGTTCTGGTATCTTCAGCATAAGGAAACACGAGTGTACAGTGTACAGTGTACGGAAGAAAGTTTAAGAGTGAAATCGAAATACAGGCGGCAAATCCCCACTGGGTTGAGAAATAACTTATATGTTATATCGGAACATATAGAACTAGTGGACACATTGAGACATTGTCCTAAGTGTCATAGAGAGTTGTCTCCGATTGAGATAGACTTATTCGTTGACGACGATACTGCCAGTATGTCTATAAGTCTAATTAGATACGTTAGACTACGCTGCGACTGACTAGAGGACGTATTAATGTTGGCAACAATGGTGTGGATTAATTTTTCACTCAGATTACATGCTAAGACTAAAAGATGAGGATCCTAGTACACTAATTAATATTTCCGTAAAGCTGGAAATAGAGTGTCTTCACTGGATGAATACAAGTATCTGTTATAGACTGTCTCAGCAGAATGGGACTATCTTGAGACTTGAAGATCACATTTAAGATTGTGTGGTGATATATCGAAACATGTCTTCAGACATAAGACAGGAAACTGAATGGAATACTCTGATAGCAGACAAGAAACTATTAGCAGCAGACTTTTGGGCTCCTTGGTGTCCATATTGTATGAGATTGAAGCCGATATTCGAATCAATCGCTAGTAAATATCCAGAGATCAGATTTGTCAAGGTTAATGTTGATGAACAACAGGGTCTTGCGACAAGATATGGTATACGAGGCATACCTGTAATAAAGTTCTTTTGTGAAGAAAAGGAAGTAGGCGAGATCGTCGGATATGTACCTCAAAACGAATTAGAGAAAAAAATCGGTGAAATAAGTAACCAAGCTCAGGCCTGTTTGGCCAATACCTCATTAAAGTGAGGAAGTTTTACGATTAGGACAAGGGCAGCATACTTAGTCATATTATCGGTGTAGTTCGTGGACCTTCTACGTCCATCTTGAG
Organism: Thermoproteota archaeon; assembly: GCA_046729835.1. Taxonomy (GTDB): domain Archaea; phylum Thermoproteota; class Nitrososphaeria; order Nitrososphaerales; family Nitrososphaeraceae; genus TH5896. Next base: position 6,037 of record JBKPHJ010000219.1, on the reverse strand, counting down.
TAACGAGATTGCATCTATGTTGATAGTTTCTACCAAGCTATCTATCGTTACTGTCCTGACTATCCTCTTATTTAGTTCCTCATTATTTGTTATTATCGAATTGCTTATACTTGACAACAACAAGTTGGTGTGTGTTAGTGTAAAGATCAATGGTATTAAACGATAAGTCGTCATCTTCACGTGGCTTGGTTTCATGTTTATGTTATTTAATTTCTTCAGATCCATAATGCTGATGTTCACGCAGCTAACATTGATCAGGATAAAAAATGAATTCAACTGTTTTTAATACAACCAATGAGAGAGTGCGGGTGATAATCAGTCTAGAATTCATCCCTTATTTGACCATTAAACAATTGGGAATAAGCTAAATGGCTGATCCTTCCAGTTGGAGTTTTTTCGGGTTGCCCACTTGTAATTTTTTACGCCAATGCCTAAAGCGAATAACATACTCTAGTACTTGAGCAAATAGGAGCCGTCGAAGATTATAATTTTTAATGTTAGTACCGAGATATTCTGGTAAAATAGGACAGCGACTATTAAACGAATTAGCCCAACAAAAAAATAAAAGGGAGGAATTCCTTACTTGCTTTCGAGTTCTTTGATTCTTTGAGTTACTCCCTGAACTTCTTTCTCCAGATCATCTTTGTACTCTTTTAGCATTGAAACCTTTTCTTCTCTTGTTAGAAAGCTTCTTACTTTTCCAAAGCCTGTTCCACAACCACAACTTCCATATGTCATATTGGCTATACGATATGTACAAGAAGTCGTATTTATATATATCGGATGTCCTATATGATTAGCATAAACATGAACCTATACGGCGACGAAGAATGTTGTGATATGAGAGGAATGCTAGGTTTTCTGATCCTCTTCTTACTCTCAAGAAAGCCGATGCATGGTCAGGAAATAGCGGGTGAGCTGGCAAAACGGAGAGGCGACAGACCAACTCCAGGAACAATTTATCCTGCTCTTAAGAGTCTTAAGTATGCAGGATTTCTGAGCGAGGAGCAGAAAATAGGCAAGACTATAACGTATAGTCTCACACCCAGGGGTATGATGGCTTTTCACGTCGCCAAGGGCAGATTTACCAGAACCTTTCTTGGAATTATCGGGTAAAATTGGAATCTCGGCTTGCCTCAAATAGACGAATATCTCCTCAGTCCATTCCCGATAAGCATGATATCTATAACTGATTATGCTAATACTGTATTACACAATTGGTGAAGCTATGTCACATCGGCGAGAGAAATAATAAGCCCCATACTTGGTAAAAGGATGATAGGTTCATTTCAAATGAGTAGGTGACGGGAATTATTTGGGTATTCCCCAAGGTTATCTACGTTTATTTGGTAATAATGGTTTAATACGCCAAAATGTGTGGGGCGGTGCTCATAACACTAAAATGAAATAAGACCTTGGAGAATTTTTTTTCATTCACTAACGTATTTTCACATTCACCAAGTTAATTTCACTATTTCCAACTGCGATCGTGCTGCATCATTTGTCCACCTTTTTCCATCATCATCATTCCTCCGCCACCAGGACCACCACTACTTTCCATCATATGTTGCATTTGAAGCATTTTCGTCCATTCCTTCTGAGATATCACTTGCGAGGCTAATATTTGTCCTGTTCCCGGATCAACTATAACTTTATGAAACTCCATTGCAGGCGTTCCAAGGATTATCGTATATACCAAGTAGTCCCCATGTGGTCCACCAAACGCTGCTAACGCAAATGAATTATTACCCACTGACTGTTCTGCCGTGGTTATGGCTTGAGTTAATGTGGTGTTAACTTTGGAACCGATAGCCTCAAAAATGGTTTTTTCTAGATTGATCGATCCGTTGATCATCTTCTCTTGTTGAGCGGAAGTCATATGTCCGGAGCTAGCTAGATTTCCCATCTTTGTCATATTTTGTGCACCTAGTTCTTGTTGAGTTGTGTAAGATATGACACCAATCATGGTTAGCAAACTAGCTGTTGCTATCACCGTGATAGCCAAAATTTTTGACTCCATAAAGGCATAGAGGGCTCCATTGTATATATTCATTTGACATACTTAGCAAATGTAAATATAAAGAATACAGTATATCTATAATATCTATATAGTAACTCGCGTAACAATATCTATATAGTAACTCGCATTACATCAATCGAAGATGAAAATATCCCGAGCGTGTGGTCGCGGACTTTTGGATTTTTTCTGTTACCTTCTGTTTCGATATCAACACTCGCTGCTACAGCCATAATAAAAATAAGCTATGAAGACTGATCTCATGATTACATTTTCTCCCGCCATATTAAGAATTCCCGGCAACTTTGGAGAGTTGAGATGATGGGTTAACCGTTGGTTGGTAGTAGTCGTTCTCTGCCACCTGAATCTTAATGGTTGACATATTATAATGCAAATGCCCAAATCATGTCACTGATTTGAGAAATAACTTAAGTGTTAAATCGGTACAGATAGTACAAGTGGACATAAGACATTGTCGGAAGTGTCATAGAGAGTTGTCTTCTATTGATATAGACTTATTCAGTGTTGACGATTCTGCTCTTGGCGATCTCAAGCAATTAATGATTAAAATTTTTAGGAATTGCTAATGCTCTCCAGAGAAGATACCTATCAAGTGTATCTCATGTGATGTGATGATATACTATTGGCTATACGATATGACATATGATGTGATGTGTTGAAGTGGTAACAGGAAATAAACCAATATCATTTGCTCAATTTGCGAAAGATCATGCAGATGCTTTTTGATAATATTGAGTGGCTTTTACTCGCTGTTAGGTATTGGCATTGGATTGTTCATAACTTTAGATATATCAGTGATATTTAGCATCATATCTCCTTGATTATAATTGCCTGTGTTACAAACGTCTAGACTCCTAAGCAATGAAGATTTAATTCTACTTGCCTGCAGATGAGAGGAGAGTAGTACTGCACACTTGTATTCAGTTATCTAAATATGTTAGGTTTATAATGTAGTATGAGTTTTCGACCTTCTTGTCTATTCCTTGACAGAAAAGTTTCAAAACGACTGCCAACAAAGATATAGCTTGAATTCTATGGCTCAATTAATTCTCATTGATTACAAGAGTCCATGGGGTTTGTTGAAGATATTCTTTCGGCCATCGGATATCTAGTTCTTTCCATGAAACACCTGAATTGGTAGAGTGAAATAAACCATGGTTGTTAACAGCATAGAATTCTCCAGGAGTCTTTACATTAGGAGCGAAGCCCATCATTGTAGATCCTAATGCTTTAGGTAGCCCATCAGTAACACTCTTCCATCTATTGCTATCAATAGCATCTTTTCTGTATACAAATGTCTTTGCGTTTTCTGCCACATAAGATCTACTGGGACCATTAGAGGCAGATACCAATACGATCTCAGGGTTACCCGAATCGACAGCAATTCCAAAGAGGTAGCCATGTCTTAGACCTTCCATGGGCCTGGTCCATGTTTCTCCGTAGTCAAAGCTTTCATAATAGCCATCACCTGCAGAAGAATACAAACGTCCCGGAGCTTTAGAATGAGTAGCTAGAGTATGAGTATCGTATGGTCTTTTCTCCTCATTTGTGTCTATCCATGACATACCTCCATCGTGACTTTGTATAAGTGCTCCTGCCTCTATAGCGGCGAATACATAGTCAGGATTATTTGCGTCAGGTTCAATCCAACGTACGTGATGGGTCCAAGGCCTCGGAGGAAAGCTCCATGATTTGGATGAAGGTAAATCGTTTAGTGACTTCATCATTTCCCAGGTGTCACCTCCATCATTTGAAGTATAAAGTGCACTTGGTTCAGTTCCAGCGTATACTTTACTGAACCCTTTCCCACTATTCAGAGAACTAACAGCAACTGACATAACATATGGACTGGAAATGATATTCTTTCCAATGTTACTCCATGTCAGACCATTATTATCAGTTCTCCATAGACCGTTTCCAAAAGTAGCACAGTAGGCACGGCCTGAATTTAAAGGATCAAAAGCTATGCTCTGTGGTTGGGTTCCATTTAGAGACTCTCGACTATTCCAGCCCGACTTTGAGGATTCAAGCGTGAGAACTGAATCATGCATTCCCACCATAAGTATAGTCATAGAAAAGAGGAACCTCCTTCTTCTTCTACTTTCTCTTCTTGCTTTGCCAGAGATTTGGGTTTGAGCTGTTCATATCTTAATCTAAATAATCCAATTATCGCTGCTACATCCTCATCTTCGCCTTTTTCGATCCAATAGCTAACTCATCTGATCGCGGTAAAACATGATGTAGAGATGCACGTCCAGAATTTACAAGTTCATTTCTAGTTTTCATTGGAAAGGGTAAATCAGCCAGACGATCACCATGTATATGTCCCATCTCTCTCTTATTTAGACGAAATTCAATACCTCCAAATCTATGTTTTTCAGCTGTGACATTAGGCCAGCTTAGTATTTCCTTTTTAATTTTCTCTAAAATTATACTCATAGAAATAATATGAATAATCAGGATTATAAACTGAGGTGTTTACAAATTATATTAATTCATAAGCGATAGTCAACTTGTGGAGGAATTGAGCAGTTCCTTACAAACTAATTAATTATACTCCACATCTATGCCACTGACAATACTTTACATATGGATCTTATCACAAAATCCAGGCAAGAGGTAGGGGGCCGGCATATCCAAAATTCAACTGACGTCTTAGTACGATTTAATCACCGAATCATTACACCTCACAGACCCTGAAAATAATACATGTGCGGAGACTTTAGTACATAGTTACCGTTAAACAAGTAAATAAATCCATTCTAAAAACCAAACAAGAATGATGTCATCTCTTTAAAGTAACGTGTTTCTCATCGTCTAGTATAATATATATGAAATGTTTCAAGCATCAGCTTGTCCTTGGGGCGACTGAGGTTAGCCTATCTCTGAATACAGGTATGTCCCGTTCATATTGCACCTTTCCTTTCTCCAGAAGTAGAAGCAGGAGCAGTCGACTTCCTCTCTTCAGACTTTCTTTTTGCTCTTGAGCTAAACAATATTCCTGCTAGTACTGCAAAAGCACCAGCTACTATGGCATACATGAAAACCTGATCTGCCATAACTTATTAATACACAAAGTAAAAGATAAAGTTATACATATCTTATTTTCAACTAGATCTCATATTTATTGTAACGCTTTATGAACCAGCAACTGATAATCCATCAGCAGGATTTGCGATAGCTTCGCATCCAAAACATTTTGCATTTTACTAATAAATTAAATATTAGAAATAGAATATAGTCTACAGTAAGAGTGACAGCGACCTCTCCCTTTCCCATTCTTAATGAAGGGTTTAGAAAGTTTGAATCATTAGACATATGGAAACAGCTTAAAGATGGCCGTAGCAATCTGCCATGGTATTTTGCAGTATCTATAAATCGTATGCCATCCAAGTACCTAATTTCGAAATCTGTACCTTGTAATCTTACAGATCTAACAGTTGCAAGTGAAGAACGACTCTGGGAAGAACACAGAAACCTCATGGAAATATTTTTGGAAATATGGAAGGGAGTCAGGTCGGGAGAGCACGATGTAATATCCAATATAGCTAGGGGGAAAACATCTCTTATGGATTTGAATGTCGAGCTTACCAAGCGGATGTTGAGACACTGCAATTTCTGTCGTTGGAATTGTCAGATTGATCGGTCTATCCAGACAGTTGGAGCTGAAGCTGGAGAAACAAAGAAACATGGAACCTGTCAGCTAGAATCGACTTCTAAAGTAAGCAGCTATTTTCATCATCGTGGTGAAGAGCTCGTATTCAGAGGAACCATGGGATCAGGTACAATATTCTTTACAAGTTGTAATATGAGATGTTCCTTTTGTCAAAACGGAGACATCAGCACAGACAAGGATAACGGCATTCTCATAACACCTAATCTCTTAGCTCTTATGGTTTGGCAGCTAAGGATGGAAGGTTGTCATAACACAAACTGGGTTGGTGGTGATCCAACGATACATTTGCATACTATTGTGGAAGCGATAAGCATGCTTGATTC
>JBKPHJ010000218.1:0-1900 GCA_046729835.1 Thermoproteota archaeon | reverse complement strand
GTATATTACTTCTCGTCTCAACCACAACCATACAAGATATCCTCCTACAATTTCACTCAAACCAGCAATGAAAAAGAAGAGTACTAACAGTAGAACTTTCTTTGTTATGTCGGTACGAAGTATCACTTGTTAACGAACATCTTCGTACTCTCTTAAACCCTTGTTACAAATTTCGTACTAGTTTTCAGAGTCGGACTCTATATCTCACGTTAACGATGATTTATACTTATTCTTCTTCTCCAATGTCCGATCTACTATTTAGTTTTATACCCTTTAAATGTCTGAGGACATAAACATTCATACTTACTATCATTCCTAAAAGAATGGTCGTTATGTTCGATAAGATAAAACCTAATAGCGCGTCTTCTAGCAGATAGAATATCGGTATTGGACAGAAAAAGAGCAGTTGATCGAAGACATTAAAAATAATCCAAAATATCGTCGTAATTGCTGCTGCTAAAGCGATATATGACCAGTGCGTAAACACAATTTTGAAAGAAATGAATAAAGATTGAAGTCTTGGCGATGATGATTCTCCTGATGACGTTTTTATCTTTCTTGTATTTTTTAAATCTGTTTTTACTCCTTAATTTCTTATCAAGTATGGATTGAAATGAAGGAGATGGCAACACTCCTAGCAGGGTTTTTGCTTCAGAACAGTCGTTCCTGGTTATAAGCATCTGTCTCTCACCTTCCAAGGGGCTGGTAAACTAACCCCTATCGTCGATTCCAAGGGTGACAACTACTCTGACAATCATGTTGACCGTCACATATCAGGTTTATGCATTGCATTATGATTAGTAATAAAGATGTCCGATTCTGGAAGTACTACTTCCCCTATTGCATTATGATTAGTAACAAAGATGTCCGATTCTGGAAGTACTACTACCCCTAAGGATAAATTCCAATGCTACCTAAGGAATGCCATGCAAAAGAATGAATCTTCTGCAAAAAGTGCAAAGGATATCGTGATGGAGTATCTTCAGGCTGCGGAGCGCCGGGACTTTCAATCGGCCAGAGGCTATTTGAGCGATAACATATCGTACGTGTCGCCTCTTAATTCGTTTGATAGAGCTGAACCATACCTGAAATATTTTGAACATGTGAACCTACCCAAATTAGACATCAAGAAGGAGTTCGCGGATAGCAACGACGTCTGCATTCTCCATGAGTTGAATTCTCAAAGCGTGTGTACGTGGTTTCATGTCGGTGATGATGGGAAAATAAGTTCGATTAGGGTGATTTTCGATCCACGACCTTTCGTTCAGCAGAAGTAGTCGGAGGTCCTAAAAAATAGTGTATACTGCAACTCTAACCTAGAAAACACGATTAGGGTCTTCATCATACCATGGCTTACCTGTTTTAGTATCTTATGCTCCAACTTTCCCAGGTCCCACCATAGGTCGTACAGAGTACACACTGTGTTCATCGTTATATATGTGAAAAATCTACTGATTTGAAGTAGACTAGCCGTTACAACTCATCAGTAAGTTGATCCTGCTCACGACTTGCACGTAAGTCTTTGTAATCGAGACAGAATGGATCCTTACAATTTCTGCTTCACCCACCCACTCTTAGTCAAACAAGTTTCAAATCAAGTATTCATAAAACGTAAACTAACTGTTTACTATTACTCACAAAATAGCAAATATTCAGCATTTACGTTCAACTCTGACTGAATAATAGGATGCGATAGCGTTAACTTATCGATTTGTATAATTAAAATAAACAAATAAACAAAAAAGGAGAAAGGTATGGGTCAACTATATGGCAGAGTAGAAGTTATCCCCAATTTTATGATCATGGTCGACATCACCATTAAACCAGACGATAGTAGTTCCTTTTGGCACTGTCGCACTTTGTGGAACATACGGTTGATTGATGTGCCTTTGGCCTGCAC
>JBKPHJ010000217.1:0-8398 GCA_046729835.1 Thermoproteota archaeon | reverse complement strand
TCTGTAATGAAACCTGCTTTGTTTCACTAGTAAGCTTGTCCATCAATTTATATCGCTCCAGGTAATCCGTTGATAATTCCCCGTTGATGAAGTGATCTTCTTTCATTATCGTTTTGTAAAGAGGTATGGTAGTATTCACACCCTCTATTTCAAATTCATTTAATGCGTTGCTCATCCGATTTCTTGCTTCCTTGAAATCATTTCCCCACGTAATAAGCTTGGCTATAAGGGAGTCATAGTATCCAGATACCGTGCAGCCTGGGTACAAATAGGAGTCCACCCGTACTCCAGGCCCATAAGGTAAGTTACAATATGGGACGACTCCTACTGAGGGCGAAAATTCATTGAACGGATCTTCGGCGTTTATGCGGCATTCTATTGCTGATCCTCTTAGCTCCAGATCCTCCTGCTTGAAAGGGATTTCCTCTCCTTGTGCTATCGATATTTGCAGTTTTACAAGGTCCAAGCCTGTGACAAATTCTGTCACAGGGTGCTCTACTTGTAATCGTGAATTAATTTCGATAAAGTAAAAGTTTCCTTTGCTGTCTCTCAAAAATTCTGCCGTCCCAGCATTGACATAGTCGACAGCGTCTACAGACCTAACAGCAATTTCCCCTATTCTATTACGAGTCTTGGGGTCAAGAACTGGGGAAGGAGACAATTCAATAAGCTTCTGGTGCCTTCTTTGCACAGAGCATTCCCTCTCAAATAAATGTCTACTATTGCCGTGGGTATCTCTAACTAGCTGATATTCGATATGACGAATGCCTTCAAGACACTTTTCAACATATAGAGCAGCCTTACCAAACGCTGCCTTTGATTCAGCCGAAGCCATCTCGAATTCTTGTCTCAGTTCATTCTCGTCTTTGGCTAAACGAATGCCTCGCCCTCCGCCACCAAAAGCGGATTTGAGGAGAACGGGAAAGCCTGAGTCTTTTGCTACGGCAACAGCTTCAGTCACGTCGTCTACCACACCATCACTCCCAGGAACCAAAGGAACATCAGCAGCTTTCATCACCTCTTTACATTTCATCTTGTCACCGGTTAGTTCCATAGCTTCACTTCCGGGCCCTATGAAAATAATACCATTCTTCTTGCAAGCCTTAGCAAAGCCCTCATTTTCAGATAGAAATCCATACCCCGGATGTATGGCATCAGACCCCGATGCCTTTGCAACATCAATTATTCGCTTCATGTTTAAGTAACTTTCTGTTGCTGCTGCTGGTCCAATGTTATACGCTTCATCCGCTCTCTTAACATGGACTGATTGTGTATCCTCATCCGAAAACACAGCTACCGATCTAATATCAAGTTCTTTACATGCACGAATGACTCTCAAAGCAATCTCGCCTCTATTTGCGATTAGTATCTTGCTTATTGGTCGAGACACAGACACGCTCACCTAAACTATAAGTTGATATTCCCATGTTTTTTCCATGGATGGGATTCCCTCTTGCTAGCCAATGCATCAAGCGCCCTTATTATCATAGGCCTGGTTTCCATAGGGTCAATGACCAAGTCAATCATACCCTTTTGCGCAGCTATATACGGATTGGCGAACTTATCTCGATATTCCTTGGCAAGAGCTTTTTTAGTTGTGACTAGGTCTTCGGATTCCTTCAGATCTCGTCTATTTATGATTGTAATCGCGGCCTCAGGTCCGAGAACAGCTATCTCCGCCATTGGCCAGGCTAGGTTTATATCGGCTCTAAGGTTCTTGCTGCCCATTGCTATATATGCCCCACCATAGGCCTTTCCTATGATACAGGTGACCTTTGGTACAGACGCTTCGCAGTAAGAAAATAACAACTTACTCCCATGCCTTATTATTCCGTTATGTTCCTGATCCGTTCCGGGCAGGTAACCAGGTGTGTCGACTAATGTGATGATAGGGATATTATAGCAATCACAAAATCTTATGAATCTTGCAGCCTTATTGGATGAATGTAAATCTAATGCTCCAGCAAGATACATCGGCTGATTGGCAACTATGCCTACTGATCTCCCAGCCATCCTCGCAAACCCTACAACAATGTTTTCTGCGAATAGTTCGTGTATTTCGAAGAAATCGCCCTCATCAACTATGGATTTAACTATCAGTTTCATATCATACTGCTCGTACGGATTTTCTGGAAGAATTGATGCAAGACTAGGATCGATTCTATTAGGGTCATCTGTTGTTTGTGTTCTTGGAGGAAACTCGCTATTATTTTGAGGGATGTATGAAAGAAGTTTCTTTATCCTATCCATGCACTCGTATTCGTCTTTGGCTATAAAATGGGCGACGCCCGATTTAGTGGCATGTGTTCTTGCTCCTCCCAATTCCTCAAATGAAACCTCCTGTCCTAAAACTTCTTTGACCACTTCTGGTCCTGTTACAAACATCTGCCCAATATGTTCCACCATAATGACGAAATCCGTCATGGCTGGAGAATATACTGCGCCCCCAGCACACGGACCAATACTGGCGGTTATCTGTGGAATGACCCCTGATGCAAGGGTATTCTTGTAGAAAATATCGCCATAGCCATCCAGACTCATTACCCCTTCTTGAATGCGCGCACCGCCTGAATCGAGTATCCCTATTACGGGAACGCCTACCTTTAAGGCATGATCCATAATCTTTACTATCTTTTTGCCTGCCATCTCACCCAATGATCCTCCAAGAACGGTGAAGTCATAGACGTATACGAAGACCTTGCGGCCATTAATTGTTCCAAACCCTGTTATTACCCCGTCGCCAAAATATTTCTGGGCGGCTGAATCGTCACTTCTGTGTGTTACATATTTGTCAAGCTCGACAAATGAATCTTGGTCTAATAAAAGACTTATTCTTTCCCGAGCTGTTAGCTTACCCTTTGAGTGTTGGGCGGTAATTCGTTCTTTCCCGCCCCCCTCCTCAGATAGCCTCTTGATATGATACAACTTCTTGATTTTGTCCTCGTGCATGGCCTGACTCATATGCCAAATATTAGGTATATAAATAGTTACAAGAGGACAATTTTCTGTGAAGACCGTTGGATTCTCATCCCACTCCGAACCGAACCAACAGGTGAGCAACCAATCGTTTCTATTGATAACTGAATATTCCATTACTTTGTGATTTTTACAGAAAAACAAACCTCATTCTCTAAGCCCTGATCTACCCCCGCGCGCTCGTCGGAAATAATTCATGCCCAAATTGTAATTTTCAAATAACGCTTCCAAGGTTTGTATCTCATCATTGAGGCGATTTACTTGAGATGTGTCCTGCACTTGAGCTCTTTTCATACTCTCTAACTGTTCGAGTTTCTCTTCTATGAGCTTGACCACGTTCTTTTCATATTCACTAGACATTCTTGTAAGGAAAAAGTGGCATGCTTAAAATATTAAACTTTCTAAATGATCACAGCTGAAGGACCCGCCAGACTCATTTCCGAGTTGATCCGTTAGTTGTCAGATTCTTCTGAAACAGATCGTACATATCTCTCTTATTTAATTCATTGAACCAATATTGGTTGTAATGGCTAACATATAGGAAAAGGAATTCCAGAAATGGCCTGAGGCCGTACTCAGGTGGGAGCATATCCAATGCGATTTTTGCCTCGTCCAAATATGTTGAACTCTTCCTCATCGTTAATTCGAAGGCCCTTCGGACATCGCCAGTTACAATACTATAGTATAATGGCCACGATGGAATTTTTATGGACCCGTTTCTTATGGCGTCCTGGATCTCGTTTCCACAACCCACCCCCTCGCTGGCCTTTGCCATCCCTAAGTGATAGATTTCACCAAGCGGCTTTCTGTTGAGTGCCATATTTCTAGCCGCCGTACCCATGATTGCACGATATTTCTTGTAACACCCCATCATATTTTCGTCTGTAATGGTTTCAGGCTTGGCCTTCAACCTCAGATCAATATATTGCCCTATTCTGGCATCTTTGAAACCATCCTCAAATGCCCTTAACACCGATTCTCCTCCGACAGCTATCTTCTGTCGCGCAACTTCAAGTATATACGGATTCATCATCCTATAATCATTCAAATATTCTAAATCCTCATCTTTGTCGATGATTCTATCCATGGGTTCGCTGAGATCAATTGCAATAATGTGTCCATCTATGATCGTTGTTCTAACTTCTGAACTAATGCTCTCTTGAAAAAAAGCCGCTGCACCGTCAAATAATGCATTTAACACGGGAAAGGTCATAGTCACAAAGTTTGAATTCAAGATACGCTCAACTCTATCTGCAAGAATTTCTGGTCTGGAGATTCTTGCCAAAACATCTGATAGTTTGGAGTCGTCAAGAACCATTTCAGACGACCCAATCTCTTCAGCAAATTTCCGAAGAGTTGCCGATGGATTTTGATCAGATATGATCAGTTTATGCAGCGATAATAAGTACCTTTTAGTAAAGTCCTGGAATTGTTCTTCCGTTTCATGACCGTATTTACTAAACTGCTTGTATCCCTTTTCTCTTAATAGAGCCTGTTTGATTATATCCCTTCCAGCCCGAGTACCGATTAAAGTGCTTTTCTTGAATAGGAATTCACCTTTACCGTTCATGTATATTGTTTTTCACTAGAACCTTGTTATTTAAGTTTCATTCGTGACAACCGACTCCGTTAAAGTAGATAGATGCAATGCCTTAAATTATTAAATGTGGTACGGGATCTGACGGAACTACTATGCATCGAGGGACAGAATTGGCCATTTGCGAACATGCTTGTTCAAAATGCATTATCCAGCCCTCCCTCATACATTTACTGTGATGATCAAAAAACCCGTTCTTGTAGTGCAGATATTCTATTGATCGTTCGGCCTTGCTTCGAAACAGAAAGAGACGGAATTACCGTGATGCCATGGCTACTCTCTCTTGCTCATTCTTCTTTTTTATCGCGTGACTGCTCATCTCGTTCTTTGCAGCTAAGATAAGTTCTCTTGCAAGTGCCTCCTCTATGGTCTGTGGGTTCGAATATGTTGATTCTCGTACACCCTCCGCTATGAAACGCAGGGCAAGATCAACGCGTCGTAGAGGCGCTACATCCACAGAGACATGGTAGACTACACCTCCATAGACAATTCTAGTAGTGTCTTCATTTGGAGACGCATTCTCGACAGCCTTAACAAATACCTCTGCTGGATTGATGCCTGTTTCGATATACATAATCTCAAATGCGGTTTTCAGTACTTTCAACGATCTTGCCTTCTTTCCACCCATTCTGCCGGTATTTTTCGCATATCTTTTTCCAAAATGCATTAATTTATTGGCTAGTCTTTCCACGATGTTTACCTCTGCTTTCCTTAGTCTCTGATGTTCATGCCGCCCAAACGTAATTGGGATAACAGAAGGTTTTAGAGATATCACCCTTTTAAGCCCCATGTCGCTGATTTCGATTTTTCTTGTATCCCATTTGCTAAACAGAAGCAAATTGGCTTGTTCCTTTCCACTCATATGTCTTACCTCCGAGGTTTCTCCTTCCTTCCTAAAACCAGTTCGCTAAGAGAGACGCCATTAACCTTGAAGACCCTCCATCTGACGCCCGGTATATCGCCCATGGCTCCCCCCATAGAACCCCCAATGCCTTCCAGCATTACTTCGTCATGCTCATCCACAAAATTCAAGGCACCATCCTTTGGGAGGAAGGCCGTAATGGTTTTTCCGTTTTTGATTAATTGAACACGGACGCACTTTCTGACTGCGGAGTTGGGCTGCTTTGACTCTATTCCCACTTTTTCAAGAACAATACCTCTTGCCTGAGGGGCACCTTCAAGAGGATTGGCTTTCTTGTCCAACATCAACATTCGTCTTTTATAATACTTATTTGCCCAACGCGAACGCTTTCTTTTTGTCTTGAGTACTCGCCCCGCGAATAAACCTAAGGGTGATTTAGCCAACTATTCATTCACCTCATTTCCAATCATTCTTTCCGTTGGACTCGTTATCAGAATGTTAGATATTTGAAAGTACCTCTTCGCTAACAATCTAGCCTTCTCAGCATTTCTGCCTTCCTTCCCCACGACGACACCCTTTCTCTTCTGATCTACCAAAACAATGATTTGTTTGGAACCATCTGTCCTCTGAGTTATTTTGACGTCGTTCACCATCTCTGAGCTGAGTATGTTGCGGACAAACTCGGCAGCGTCATCGGAATATTCAACCAGTTCTACTTTTCTCGCAACCACGTTCTGTAACTGCCTTATCGTCGCTCCCCCTTTACCTATAGCCAAGCCCATCTGACCTTTATTAACAATGAAAATTACCCGATCCATCTTTTCATCAAACACACAGTCCCGAGCTGTTACACTTGTAATACTTTGAAATAGAGACATAAGTCGCAACTCATCTGAAGTCAGCTTAATTTTTTCGGTCAAGTTTCAAAACCTCTTACCGCCACAAGTGTGGGAGGACCACATAATCAACTCGCAAATCACCCATCTGATTCATTATCGCCAATTTAAGTCTTCCATGATTTGAATGTAATTCCAAACATCTCTTGAATCGATAAATTGGACACGTCAAACTATAATATCCGGACCGATCAAGTGGCCATTAAGCTGTATCTGTTTAAAATATCGCTCAATCATTTTACATGATTTCATGAGATGATCAGCGTTCTGAGATGATGTTTCGAATTTCTTCCTCAGTGCCTGTCCTTATAGATAGCGCTGATATTCTGTGAGGCCTATTGCAAAGCCTACCTAGTTCGACTGAGCTTCCGTGAAACTTAAGGACTGGAACTCCACTAACCTTAGTCTGTTCTTCGATGTTCGCTCTTTTCATATCACTAACCGAGTCTGATACCAATATTAGCTTTGATCCTTTGACGAATCTCATCACCTCGTGCACTCCGCTCTTGTATTTTCCGGAGCCTACGGCTTCTTTAATTAGTTTCTCTAGGGCTTTCATCAGTACTATCCTCCTTTACCTTCATATACAGATCAACCATCCCAGTACCTACTGGTACAGTAGCTCCTACTATAACGTTTTCTGTAACTCCTCTAAGAGTCTCTACCTGTCCCTCAAGGGAAGCTTTTGCAATAGTAGGAACCGTAATTTCAAATGCAGCCCTTGCCAGTACAGAGGTCTTTGTTCCTGCAATTCCATGCCTACCTATTTGCTGTAAATACCCTTTGGAGGACATTAAATCTGCTACTAACATGATATGACGAAGATCAACCTCGAGTCCCTGCTCCTCCAATGTGTTCGTTATCTCTTTTACCAATGCTGTTCTTGCTGCTTCAATTCCTAATGTCTGCCATATCTCATATACATTATTTGTCGAGACTCTTCTAGTATCAACTCCAGGGATTTGAACCACCTTTGACAAATTCGATCCTGCCGTCTGGATGACCCATTCTTCGTCTTGCTTCACAATAGTAACTCTTTCAATATCCGGCACGCCTTTGACTCTTACGTTTAGAAGTTTATTTTTCAACGTCAAAATCGTTTGAGCATCTGGTTCGTCTGGAATGGAGACTCTTATCTGCTTGTTTTTATCGTTGATGCTAATGTCGTATTTTTTCTTGGATCCTTTCAGGATATCAAAGGCCTGTTGAAGGTCGCATGCGCGTTCGGAGAGTTGAACTTCCGAGAAGTAAAAATTCAGAATTCCGCTGTAGTCGACATCGGTCTTTTCCACAAGATCCGAGACCCTAGTATAAATAATTTCTTTGGCCACCTGTAAGGCCTTTTCCCTGCTTACTCTATGTTCCTTATCTAAGTAGATATCCATGGTAGGAGTGACTGGTTTCTTCCTTGCGTCTACTAATTCGATCAATCGTGGCAACCCTAATGTGACATTTCTCTCCTTTACGCCTGCAAAGTGGAATGTTCTAAGGGTCATCTGTGTTCCGGGTTCACCTATCGACTGTGCAGTGACAACTCCGACTGCTTCGCCGGGCTCAGCCATGGCTTTCTCTATTAAATCAACAGTCTTGTTAACCACCTTTTCAACCCCTCCTTTGCTCAACCGATTGTTCAATAATGTAGTTTCAAGGTTAGATTTTACCTTGACGTTAAGATTAGAGCCATGGGTGCTGATCAGTTTTGCAATTTCGCTATCTGATGCCTTTTTACTTTCATCCACGATCGTTTCCCCTTCTATTAGCCTAACTATGTTAACAGCCTCACCATGGTCACTTTTTGCAGGGTCAATACCATCTTCCCCATACAAATACTGAATAATATTGCCATGTGGGTCTCTAACGGTCAAGTCATACTCGATCTTGAGGTGTTCGAGTGCGTTGATCAATCTCCTTTGCATGTAACCCGACTGTTGAGTCCTCACAGCTGTATCAACCAATCCTTCTCGTCCACCCATCGCGTGAAAGAAAAATTCCAGTGGACTTAAACCATCCCTATAATTTGATTTGACAAATCCCTTCGCATCTGGATTGGTGTCATTTATCCTAAAA
>JBKPHJ010000216.1:0-7050 GCA_046729835.1 Thermoproteota archaeon | reverse complement strand
AAATCTAAATCTAAATCAACTTTTACCATGTTTGTGTTTGCTGCTGCTGCTGCTGCTGCTGCTTGCTTTTTCAATGCCAGAATATTAAATTTTTTTTCTAATGACAGAAGTTCGATTCTTACGATTGCTATCCGTCAATTCTATGATATCCTCTATTTCGTCTATGACGAAAACTTGATTCGTTGCTGTGTTTGTATTAACTTCTGCCTCGGCCTTTATCCTATCTGGATACATATACATACCCACACACACATACATACTATATGCTGATAAGTTCTCTTCCCCAAGTTGGTTTTCTTAGATGCTGTTTAATCCAGTAAGGCATTTCTCGTACTCTTCTGGAAGTCTTTCATCTACATATCTGGTGATGTTCTCTTTTGCCTGCTGCCTCAAATAAGCGATATCCCTGCATACTATGGATCTATCTACCTGCAGTATCCTTGCTATCTAGGATTGATTGGTTTCTCCTTTGCTCATTAGCTCCAATACTTTAGCTCTACGCCATTCCAGCTGCTGTTGTTGCATAGACGAGCTCATTTGTTGTAAACTGCCATGCCTATATTAAGAGGCTGTTGCATACTGCTATAACTAATTGAGTATTATGTTCAATCACAGCTTTATTGTTTACGGATTTTACAACATCTAAATCGAATGTGGATATGTACTGAAAAGTGTTTTTTGGTCTTTATATAATAAGATGTTTGTTTTATATTCATTATTTTCAAAGGTTTTTTTGGCAATATAGGAATAAATGAAATTGTAGTTGTTTGTTATGCTTATAGATATGAACAGATATGTTGAGTCTGTATCAGCTATTTGATTTCTTTCTTGTCTTACTTGTACAGATGACAATAGATTTAGCAAGACATAAGGCAGAGATACTAATTGTTGTTAATACTAATAATGATGCTGTTATCATTATCAATATCGTGTTGTCTAATGCAAGTGCAAAGATCTGATCAGCATGTATTATTGATTATTTCTTTACTGTGATTCTTTGCAATTCTGTTGTGAGACCTGAGGATGACAATACATGAATCCATCAGAATCGACGGATGGATTGGCAGCGTACATCCGATAAGACGTATAACAAATACGGCGACGACGAAATTAGATGCGAATCAAATATCTACCGTATAGGTCATTATTAGATCCAACCTATATAGTAATTAGTCAGTTATCAGTATTATACTTTGAATAGCATTGGATCAATTAGCTCATTCCAAGTTTTTAGTATTCTATGTGCCAAAAGCAAAAGAAATACTGCATGATCACCAGGCCATTAAATTAGCTAAGCTTGATGCAAAGGTGGTAAATTTGAATCTAGAGCATGCTAAGAACTAATTATAAAAGGAACGCAACAATGATAGAAAAATGCTGGTTATCTGATAAGGAAGACGTAAAGAAAAAGATCCAGTACATTCGATATGTGCATGTGTATAGATAATGGATACAACAACACGCTGGATTGCAATGCTAGGTATAGCAACCCTATGCTTTGCAATTGCATTATTTGTTCTGAGGGTACCTATACGTACTATACTTGTATTTTTTGCAATTGGAATACCTCTGATTGTACTATGGCTTTATGCTGAAGAGAAATCAAAACAACAGAAGAGAGTTAATACGATCACTGAACAACCATGTATTTGTGCAATCTGTAAGCATGAGCATGCTAGAATATGTTTGCAGCAAAAATGTGCATGCTGTATCATGACGAAAGGTGATGATGTTATAGGGCATTCAATTAATCCTTTGCAATAGCAATGAGAAAATGACTAAATCATTAAATGTGCTTAAATGGTCAAAAGTCGAATATATTATACAACAATATATTGGCTACCATAGATGTCATAACAGCAATTATGGCTATAATAATTCTTCTTGCTGGTGCTTTAGTAATAAATCGTACTGGTAAATCTATAATATTAGTATTGTTTGTATGACCGATAAGCCTATACAACATATTTCCCTCATATTGTGTTTAGTTAGTTTGTGCAACTCTATTTAGAAACTACATCTAAAGGGTTTCTTCCTCTCCGATTTCTTCTCCCTCTTCGAATTCTTGTTGTTCAGTACTGGCGGTTTGGTTACCAGTTTGGTTACCAGTTTGGTTACCAGTTTGGTTACCAGTTTGGTTTGCATTCTCCTGACCATAGGTCTGGACATATTCCTGCGTAGTAACAAAGACTAATATGATGATGATAAGTCCTAGAATAGCAGTTTTCGATCCCTTTACCAATTCTATACCGTTCATTTCTACTTATCCCCTAGCATACAATTTAAACATTACCATTAGTATTTAATAGTATTACCCAAATGGTTAAAATAGTGAATCATATTTAACACAGTAATTACTTGTCATGATTATCTATAGAATGAACTGTATATTGCAGATTGTGTACGGACTAAAAATAATGAAAGGATGAATTAACGCGTAGGAAATTTTACTTATTACTCCCTATGTTGCGGGAATTTTATACCACGGCCTCCTTGGCCACAGGAACCATTTAACTATTAGTGATATGCCTACAAACCATCCAATAGCAACGATAGGTTCTATCCAATTTGGATTGTTGGTACCAGGTAGTATACCCATTGCCGGTTCCATTCCAAATAATAATATTGCACCAATTGCAGCAGGCGTTACTGCAGTAAAGACAAGCATTAAAGATATAGTATCGCCCAATGCTCTTGCAAGGTCTCGATACATGCCATGAGGTTGTCTCCATTTTTCTGAGGACAACCAAGTCTGCATACCCCCTGTATACCAGTAAACCATCCCCATGAAGAACAATGCTCCTATAATATTACCCAGTGTCACAGGAACCAAGTTATTCCACCAAGCTTCGCCCCATGTAAATTCTGCTCCTTGCCAAATGGCAGACGCTAACACCCAGTGGTTTACAATACTGTGTTCAAAACCAATCGCAAAGAACGTTCCCAACGGGAAGGTGATAAGTAAAATCTTTGCAATGACTTCTTGTGTTCTAAACGCTCCCCATGCTGACATAGCAACCATCCAGTTGGCAAATATCGCACGCCAGAAGAGCTGGTCCCACGTAAGAACATTTACCTTTGTTTCTCCAAGGCCCACAAGAAATCCTGAAAACAGAGGACCAAGGCCAGGGCCAGCAAGCTGGTTAGCACCAATAATTATCATCCATCCTATTACCACTGCTGATATCCAGTGACCTGAATGAGTTATGCTCCATTGGTAGAAAACCTCTCTCCACTTGGCTTGCCTAGACATTAAGGATATCGCGGAGGTCATATAGTCCCCAGTTACCAGATTACCACCGAATATTATTACAGCTACTAGCGCGACTCCAGGGAACACAGCAAACATAAGGAATCTTCCTAAACCTGGTGAAAGGTCTGCAGCAACCGCTGCCACGAGAGGGGGGTAAATCGTCGTGTGAAGGGGAAAAAGAAGGATCATGCTTATAGATTTTTGTGCAGCTATACCGTAAAACCACTACTATGATCCGTATTATTATTGCCTGTTCTGAGCTATTTATTCGTGCTTTATGGATTTTCCAGTTTGAAACACAGAGGATCGAGGTAACATTCCGCGATAGCCCTAGACTAGTTTCATTTTGTAGTGTCGCAAGACTTGAATTCCTGTTCAGAAAGGACGTTGCAGAAGCTTTATCAGTAAGGTCGATCCATCTGAAATATTCTTGATATATATTTCTTTTATTAAGGGAAACATTATCACTAACGCTTAAACAAAATTCCTACATTATCATAAGGAATATAGTAACTAGAAGGAGTAACCAAAAATCATCCGGTAGGATATTTGAGCTACGGTTTGAACAAGTTCTTAGCTGCTCCAGGTCAGAATTGGAGCTTAATGGCGAACGTTTACCTTTTTTACTTCACCTCACTTCACGCCAGGCAGAGCCATTTACATGTGATGCTAAAAGAAACGTATTCAACCATATGAGGTTTCTATCGACAGCAGCAAAAAAAGATCTCGAAGATGGCGCCAAACTTTCTTGGATACTTTTCTAATAATGATACATGTCTATTGCTAAGATAGATTTTTTGTCATGGAGTCAAAGGTGTCATACATCTCATTGCCATCATATACCCGCATCAGCCAATCGATATAAAACAGCTAAATCGCAGGCTAACTTATAGTGGAGAGAATAATGTATTATTTAGTATTCGAAACATTTTATCGAATTGATGTCTGTCATAAGTCTTATCTAACAGGATTCTCGCGACGTGGCAAATACAATAATCGTTCCTGAGGAATCAGAAATCCATTACTTATCGTCTAACACATTGTATATTTACCTACTAGAACAGTTTTCCAATTTTCTATATTTTTACAATGCTAAAAGTGAGATTGAGCAAAGTTTATCTCCCTTGAAGCATATAATGAATTTGTATGCAAAAATTACATGTTTTGTTATTAGCCCCCAATTATAATTCACCACTGGTTATGTTAACGCGGATTACCTTCATTCATAATAATTTGACTACGTAATTTTTGCGGTAGATTCCAGCTATGTCATCGAAGAATCAGCAAAAAAAAGATAGGCAGGACAGGATTTTGGTTGTGGATGACGAGCTAGATGTGAATATTTCCTTGCATATGGTTTTAGAAACAAACGGTTTCAAAGTGGATTCCTATAGCGACCCCAGGGAAGTACTACAAAAATTTCGTCCCGGAATTTACGATCTAATAATTCTTGATATTAAGATGCCTCATCTCAATGGCCTTGCTTTGTATCGTGAGCTGAAGAAAATCGATCGAAAGGCTAAAATTTGCTTTTTAACGGCGGGGGAAATGTTCTATGGAGACTATAGCGACATTTTTAACAGCGTAGGAGCAGACGCATTTATGCGCAAGCCAATAGAGAATCAGAAATTAATTGAACGAGTGAGGAAGATAATCTCGAGTTAGTTCTCCGACAAGGCGTAGACACCAGTTCTACGTGTGTTGAAAACACTCTTCCTATAAAAATCACAGATTTGCATGCAAAACCCACAGCACCTGGAATTATTGACCAGTTATGAAAATCAATTATATAATTAGAATCTAAAACGACATTTCTCTGATAAGCGGGTTTTCGGTTTCTTCAGTGTAGGTGTCACCAGATCGTGGTGATAGGAATGAAAATCATGAAAAAAGCAATATCACGTGCATATAACGCATGCAAAACAATCGTAACAAAAATTCACAAAAATTTTAGATTGCTGGAAGATTTGCCGGTACTCTAAGAGGTCTTAACCCAGGCTCTGACTTGTTATTGTGATCAATAAAAAATTTCCAATTATCATCAACACCTATCCAGAGAACGATAATATTTCGGTATTCATTTGCTTCGGATGTTTATTACTTCCCATTGATTGCAAAACATATCTGCTAACACTTTGTCGTCTGGAATCGTAACCATTATGCGACTACCGTAGATCGGATTATTGAATCTAGCCTTTGCAGGCATGCTGAGGGGAACGAGAATAGGCTTCTTTTTGCATTCATCATTGCGTCATTACAACAAGGATGATAACACCTTGAACTCATGTCTGCAAGATAATTTGCCCCAGTAATGTTAATATGGGTAGATTTTGCATAATTAAGGATCGTTGATAACCGAGACGGATGTTCTAAAATGTATGTCGGATGAGAAATGCAGAGAAATGCTAGGCGTCATTCAAGGGCAGGTACCACTTTCAATATCCAATTTAAGGCTAACTCGTAAGCAATATTATTCTAGGCTTCACACATTAATTATTTGCGGTCTGATCCAGAAAACAAATGGACGCTATCGACTAACTTCATTTGGTAAAGTTGTTTTCGACTGGCATCTAATCATAAGAGATACCATAGCTAAAGAATATTGGAAGTTGAGGGCGATAGACATGTTGGGTTCATCCAGTATTCCAGATTCTGAACGTACCAAGATGGTGAATACGCTGATAGAGAACGAGAAATTAAGACAGTTTCTTAGTAGGTAATTATTTAGAGTTTTAATGCACCTTCCTTGACAAGAGTCCGCTTCTAGAAGGAAGGGAGGCGGGACCTTCCCTAAATTGGACCTTTGTAGGTCGATTATGAAGAAGAATCGTGAAGAATTACCTTGTCTATCGAATTCGGTATTTTAGCGTCAGTGAACAAATGTAATCATATGGAACCTCTGGCTAGCTCTGGTCTGTATAGGAAATTAAGCGTACTACCCTCTTACAACTATATGTACGCATCCTTAGCTATTTCTAAAAGAGAGGAATGAAATTCACCTTACAGGCTGTCTTATCATGAGTACTGAGTGAATTTGATTCCAATGATTATGTGACGTTGCGAATGGGAGCCAGAAATGAGTCGAAAAGCGTGTTCATTCTGAACACGTTATTAAGTTAGATGAAATTAGTGAAAGTCTGGGCAGTAGTTCGTTCAACGTATTGCTGCCCTGACTAAATTCACGTTCTTATATGCCAACGCTTACTAATGGATAAACCTATTGTATACCTTATTGTGCCACGATAACTTGGACTAAAACATATGGTAATTTTTCATTAAGCAATCAAAAAAAAGTAGAAGTTAGTTCTTGTTGCAGTGCGTTATCTGCCAATGCAGAGGCCACTTGGATTGCTTGTTTCACAATTATTTCCAGTATATTGGTTGACGTTGATGTTTGTTGGTAATCCATTTGCATTGTTGAGGTCGATTACATTTTCTAATACGTTATTGGAATTTACTGTATTATCAGGGCTCTGTCCGTCTAGGAATACCCCATTCTGACGTCCATGTATATTATTCATGTCTATGTTTGAACTCTTTGTATTAACGAATGTAATACCTGCCAGTAGATTTCCACTCATGAGATTTGATGCTATTCTTGAACCGGTACTTGAATGAGATGCTATGCCAAGGTTATTGTTTTGCACTATATTTTCTTGTATCTGTGCATTTTCAGCTCCTGTCATAAATGTACCTATTTGGTTGTTAGATAATATGACAGAATCTATCTTGAATCCATTTGCTCCAGTAAGAAGTACACCGGCTTGGAAGTTGCTGAGAGAACCAGGTCCATTTAC
>JBKPHJ010000215.1:0-2924 GCA_046729835.1 Thermoproteota archaeon | reverse complement strand
GTGTAGTACCAATAGTATCTATTTGTTGCGTATGAGCTCTACTCACAGTTGTCAAAATCTGCAAAACCAAAAAGATATTCGAAGTATTTGTTCATGTAATAAAACTCATTGCGAGTGAGGTTCAAACTCTTTAAATATAATATTTGACAAAGTACAGCAAGCGAAATGCCATCAAGCGAAACTCCGAGATGTAAAGAATGTGGTGCTGTCTTCAGTACAATAGATGAGCTTAATGAACATAGAAAAGCCGAAGAAGAAGACATAAAATTGCGTAATTTGGGTTTTGCAGACGGTTAGATTTCACAATTACAACTGGAAAAGCCGCAGCATGATGAAAAACTCTTGAATATAGCAGAAATTTTTGTGATCCATTTCCATAGAGTATTTCTGCTACCACAACACGGTCAGTTCGGTTAACCTAGCAGACGTAGCATCTAAATAGTTTATTGGTGATAATACAATCAATGAGTCAACAACTATTAATGCAAGAAATGACTGTCTCTCAGATTCTACGTACTTACGGACAACAGTTTACACAGATCAGAGAGAAATATTCTGATGGGCTTAACGGCAGATGTGCTATCGGTGTCATTATGTCATATTATGGTTGGGATGGTAAACACAAATCTGATGCAGCAAGAAGATGCGCATTCCGTGTGTTGAAAATCGCCGGTACTGATAAAGATATAGTCGTTCAACTTAATGATTCTGGAGCGACATTCAATGAGATAGCTGATTATCTGGACCGAACCGGCAAAAGCAAGAATTAACGGCTCCAAAGTACTAGTACGAATTGCTTGTGATTAAACTGTTAGACACACAGCTGATGGCACGGCTTGTTTGAGCACATACCATCCGCGTGCTAACTGAATTCATTTAGATCGCTTATTTTGACTTGTGCAAAATTGATTGATCCAGAATCTACTATGATATGAGTTGTGCTCCATGGCCAAAAGACCATAGATCTGGATTGTCAATAGCATTTTGTTAAGTTAACTTGAATTTTACTACTGATATATCAAAAACCAATATTATTTTCTATTCTTTCTTACAAAATATATTCATAAACCATTATATATATTACTGTCGTAATGGGTATTAAGTAATACCGACTTGGATGACAAAGTTAGTCAAGTTACGTTGAGCAAAGAAAAGTACAAGAATGCCAAATACGATGACAAGACTGTTGAATGTCTGATGAAATATTTTGAAGTAGAAAGCTATCAAGAGCTGCAAGATTTCTTAAAGAACAGTCATATTCTCATGTCCGACTGTTGATTTCCAGCAAGGACCCACAATTTTTTATATCATAAAATCCAATATATAAGATGGCGAAAGATTCAGCTAAGCATTTTAAAGAAAGTAAAGATTTGTTAGATGGAATGAAAAAGTATCTGAGAATAGAGCACCAAGATGATGACAATGAATTGCTGAATTATTTAAGAAAGCAAGCGGGTTTACATCAAGAAGAAAAGTATTAGTTAAAAGTTAGTCAAACGTTCATCTCACAAGTACACCACTGATGAACAAGCTATAGAAATAATGTATTGATGCCATCGATCATGAGCGATAGATGATGATGCATTTCTTTAATGATAGATCCCACACGAATTGTATAGAATTTGTATTAATTAGCTATTCTTTATCCATGAAATTGCTTGAGAATGACATCTCGCAAATCAGTCAATGAGTACTTCAACCAAGCTGTCGACATTTTTACTATACTATTAGCCTGCTATATGTGACTGGTACTTCTACACATAGTATTCTTATAGCGTTTTGAATCGAATTCAGTATTAATTTATTTCATATTGACAAAAACATGCTTTGGACGGATGACTGCATCTGTAGCCGAAGTATAACCAGTTCTAAGACCATAGAATTCTTTAAGATCAGTGATTCAAGAACAGAATTAAGATGTACCAGATGCAGAGGCCTTATGGGTTGGTGGGATGAGCCGTCACATGCAAAGAAGACTATGCCATTCAAGCGAGCATGGTCGGAAGAAGAATGTTTGGCAATGAAATAGCTATCTTACGCGAAAAATTCTGTCAGCTGCTTATCACAAACTAGAAGTAAATTCCAATAAAACTAGCTTCGAATAATTACTTCGACTCTACGCGAAAAATTTCTGTTATGATATTGGGCTACTAGATACCACAAGTATTATACCATATATTTTTTGATAGCATGATGGATCAAATCTGATATTATCTTGCATATCGATAATGTATTGAATTCAAGCATATGTCAAGCTCGGAAGATTGTTTCTGTAAAACCGATGGTATATGGCACAAGAGTAACGCCAAGCGAATGGAATATTTTAAGATCAATGGTTCAAGAATTGAGTTACGATGTAGCAATTGCAATGGACTTGTAAATTGGTGGGTGGAACATCCACGTACAAAAAATATCGTACCGGTTAAGCGGGGATGGTCTGAAAAAGAGTGTGAAGCTATGCGCTAGCTGTGGAAGTAATACTTGTTATCTAATAGAAAAAAAAGAGTATTAGGATGATTTAGTATTTGGTCTTGTTTTCATAACCGGATAATTTCTTTTACTGAGTGGATTGCAACAAGCTCTAACAAACATCTTATCTCGCTACTAATACTAACACCACAGCTAAACCCACCAATCGCGATCATTGGAATACTATTCTCGGGACCAGCTTGTACACCATGTCCAATCTCACAACCTTGTTTCATAAACTCTAATCACCATCTTTACAATTCTGACAACAACTAGCTGGATTAGTTGTTTTTAGTTTGGCTTTATCTTTTGCGTTCTGTCTGGCTTTTTGATATGAGCAACGAAGACATCACTGACAATATAAAAGAAGCATACAAGAAACTTGTAAACAATCAAGACAGCTTGACAAAGAAAAAATACAAAGAGAATCTAGCTGATTTCAAAAGAATGGAAGA
>JBKPHJ010000214.1:0-3642 GCA_046729835.1 Thermoproteota archaeon | reverse complement strand
GCGTCAGATGTGTATAAGAGACAGTTTATGAAATGATGTGTCAAAAAATAGGTCAATGGTGAGGGA
The DNA here is from genome assembly GCA_046729835.1 of Thermoproteota archaeon. Classification (GTDB taxonomy): domain Archaea; phylum Thermoproteota; class Nitrososphaeria; order Nitrososphaerales; family Nitrososphaeraceae; genus TH5896. Next base: position 3,576 of record JBKPHJ010000214.1, on the reverse strand, counting down.
TAATGTGTTTACAAGGTCTATAAGTTGCTCATCGCCTAGATATTGGACAATTATTCTCCTGATAAAAAGCTTCCTGCTTCAGATTACACAAAGTTTGCGGTACTGTGTTATTTGGGCATCAGGATCACCGCAGCTGCGATAGTTCCGATGATTGTAGTCGTGATACTGATATTCTTAGCCATAACTATTTTTGTTAATCCTCCCTTTCGATCTTCCCCTTCTCTGATCCATTTTTGTTCAGTGATAGTGACTAATGAATATAATTTTATTACTGCAAACATAAAATTTACAAGAATAAAAAAAGGGAGTAACATAATATCATGAGGATGACGTCGAATATGAGGGATCATCTTTATTCCTCTACCTACAAGCCATAAAATAAGGATGGAAAGAGCAAGTGTGTATTGATTCAAGTAAATAGCTAACCCCATATATATTGGCCCAAAAAAAAGAGTGAAAGTTGTAATGAGTCTATCAATCATATAGAAAGCCAGGTAAGGTCTCTTCCAAGCCCAACGTTCCCAGAGGCTAAAAAGGTCTGAATTATGGCTGTTTCTGGACCATCTTATCCTTTGTCTCCAGAATGTTCTAAAATCGACAGCTGCCGAGGAATATATGATAGCATTGGATTGATAAAATGTTTTCCAACCCTCACCTTGAACCAATCTGGTAAGGCATTTATCCTCGCCAGACTCCTTTCTTTTATTAAGAATAGTTTCGTTTAAGAACAGGTCTAATTTTGGGACTATGATGCTGCGTCTGTATAGTGAGGTCCTTCCTGACAAGCAGGAAAGGGATTCCCCGATTGCAGATTGTGAGGGCAAATCATAAAAGTTTCTCATATCCCAAAATATGTCTGTCATTTTCTGCCAGATCGTGACGCGGCTTATCGGATGAACTCTCGTAGTAACTCCTCCTATCTGTGGATACCTGAAGGGAGAAAGCATTTTGTCTCTTACATTAGGACTCCAGATTGTATCGCTATCGGTCAAAGCAATAATATTTCCCTTTGCTACTCTAATTCCATCTGCTAGGGCTGCTCTTTTGCCTTGCTTTCGAGTAATAATAAGTTTGGTCCATGGTCTATCTTGTGAGAATTCCTTAAATATCTTAACGCATTCAGTATCTGTATGATCAATAACTGCGATGAGCTCGTCTGGTCTATTTTCCTCCCATGACTTTAAAGCAATTTCGAAGATGTAAGGGTTCTCACAGTATACCGGCGTTATTATGGTCATCGTAGAGTAATATGGTGGTATGGTAGGATGTATCGGATTATAAAATTGACCAGCAGTTTTCTTAAAAACCCAGACGCTCCATCTCCAAACTCCATATGCGCCCAGAGGTACATAGATCCAATAGTTCATTCTAAATTCAGTGAATATATTCTCTAACGATCCATATACGTCATATCCCAACAGAGGCAGAACAAATATAATAATCAAAAGAGCTATCGATATGTCTAATATTGCAGCATATATTGATAAAGTACTGAGCTCTTTTTCCCTTTTTGTTCCTTGAGGACTTAAAATTATCCCCATATTCTCTCTTTGAATGTCCACTTTTTGTTAAGAATGAAATTGCTGCCACATCCGGCCAGAACGGCGAGTATTAATGAAGGTGCATATCCATATCCACTTAATTCTACCAATAGATAAACTACTATCAACTGTATTGAGGCTCCAATTGAACTAAATCCTAAGAAAAGTAAATATTGCTTTAGAAATCTAGTCGAAGACGAAAAATCTCTATCTTCAAATGTCCAGATCCTGTTCAACAAGAAATTCGAAGTCATTGAGACTGCAATTCCTCCTAGCGTAGCATGCATATACCAGAAGGTTGAAACATTCGAAAGCAAAAGTGATACCAAATAATTTATGACAAGTCCGCTAGCCCCGACGGTAAAAAATCGTCCCGCCTTAGACAGGAAAAGCACTGATTTGCGTTCTTCATTTCTTTGCTGTTCAGTATTTGATACTTTCCTTTTCTTCTGACCATATCTATACAGTTGCCAAATAGCCAAAAGATATTCAATTATCACTTTTATGCCTAGTTTGCTTTTTCCGAGTTTTCTATCTTTGAACGAGTACGGGATCTCTTTACGTTTGATGTTTGTGTGTTCTTTAACAAGTATTTCAAGAAGTATCTTGTACCCTCTGGTGCCAAAGGAAATATCATCCAGAATTTTACGCGGAACAGCAAAGTAGCCTGACATGGGATCCCTAATGTTGCGGATGCTTAATCCGTACCTAGCTAAGATCACTGCACCCCAACTAATGATTCTTCGTCTCAACGACCATCCCCTAATTGAACCTCCACCAATATACCTTGATGCAATCACTATGAGATTAGGATTATCACGAAATTCATCCATGATCTGTGGAATCAGTTCTGGTGGATGTGAGAGATCTGCGTCCATCACCACTATGATATCACCTTGGGAGTGCTTAACTCCGTCTAAAATAGCAGGGATTAATCCCTTGCTTTTCTTCCTATGTACGACTTTAAGATCCAACTGATTTGTGGCATTGTTGCTATTACTACTGTAGTTGCTATTGTAAGGATTCATATAGTCTTCTACAATTTTTCCAGTGCCATCAGGGGAACCGTCATCAACTATTATCACCTCCGCTAAAGTTTCCTTAGGTATACTGTACTTAATTTTGTCTAACAAAAGTATTATATTCTCTGCTTCATTGTAAGTAGGTATAATAATGGAAAATCTTTGCTGTAGCTTTATTGAACGTCCGGTTACGTTCCCATGTCCTCCTGTTCTATTCAGGGTACTGCTTACCAATCATGATTCACATTATTGTGCTGTTTGTGAACGTTTATGTCAGTGTAGCTAATCTTTGCCGTACTTGAAATTTGGAAAGGCTTTCTCTCTTGGTGCTTGTATGCATGTTCCTGTATCATTAATCTGTTGATTTCTAATGTTGAACGTAACAGATCGGGTTGAGTACCCAATGGTAGGATTCGTTTTTCTTTAACAAATGCAGCAAAAGCTTTCGTATCTTTTGGCAAGCATGCTCCTTCAAAAGGTCTTCCTGCCCGAGTTCCGTAAGATCTAATTCTTTTATCTAGCGAAACAGCGTGACTAACAAGATTATCGTCTATACCAAGGCTTCTGCAAATAATCCCAATCTCATTGAAATATGATATCTTCAAAGATAAGAAACAGTTAGCCGCGTACTTAATTAGTTCGGCAGTTTCGTAGTTTGTAACAATAATGTTTTGAGTTAGAGGCCTATAAAGTGCCTGCAAGTGAGCAGAAGAATTTCCTGGTAGAGCGATGTCATCTTCGCCGATAATTACCCTGTCCATATTGAAGAAGTCATGCAGTGCATAATTTTCCCTTAGGAATTCAGGATTATAAAACACATTATAATCTCTCCCTATCCGCAATGAACATTGTGTCTCTAGGTATTGTAAAACGACATTTCTCATAGTCCCTGGTAGTATTGTGCTTTTAAATACTAAAAGTCGTGGAAATTTGGAACGAGTTACCTGATCCCTATTTCGATCGGGCAGATATTTAAAGTCCGCTTGTCTTTTCCGTTCTGTTGATCCGTGATT
>JBKPHJ010000213.1:0-3602 GCA_046729835.1 Thermoproteota archaeon | reverse complement strand
TGACAATATCCTGTAATATAATTTTGCACATGGTGAAAAGATGGTAACCTTTCCTAGCTATGCATGTGACTCGTAATATGGCCTAAAGTAATTAGTAACTTTATATTGCCATCTTAGTTTCAATATATAACTTATTATTCTGAGAAGGGTATGTAGAAATCATCACAACGATGACAAGGTTTGTTAGTCTATGAATATTCTAAGCGATGCATCTAAAACGTTACTATATATAATACTAATGACTCATAATTATTGTCATTGTCATAGGAGTTCTACTCAAGTTTCTATTACTGATGTTCTGTAATATCAGTTGATCCTAACAATATTTTTCGATACCAATAAAATAATAATATCGATCGTTAGGAGCGGCAGTAGACATTATGCTCATGCATTTTATGTCAAATTTAAAGAATGATGATGCAGTCTAAACCACTCAACTAACCATAGAAATTTCGACAGAAGAATATGTTAAAGAAGATAAAAGTCATACTGGCTTACTGCAACTCTACTAATAGTGTCATTAGAGCTGCAGGGAGAAAATATTAATACGTGCTAATTTTCATCGTAATCGTTGGCTTCTAAGAAATGGTTGTCATGGATTCGTGGTAACGATAAGATAATAATTGAGAATCTCGAAAAGCAGGGTGAGGTTCTGGTTAGGGCAACTTCAGATTTGGTATTACTGATATCCAATTATGAAAAGAATAATATAACTCAAAAAGCATCGGCCATCAAGGAATTAGAACATGAGGGGGACAGACTTACTCATGAACTATTTACTATGATATCATCTACGTTTGTAACACCTTTGGATCGTGAGGATATCTCCGGACTTGCTAGTTCCATTGATGAAGTTTTAGATTTTACCGACGGAGTGGCAGATAGATTTCTACTTTTCAAGATTAACAAACCTGCTCCATATATGCTAGAGCTCTCAAAGACACTGCTTTTAGCATCACAGCAGATCTCTCGGATTCTTATCATATTAAGAAAAAAAAATAACTCACATACACTGATGGAATTTTGCAATACCATAAAGAAATACGAACACGAAGCAGACGGCATATATAGAAATGCTATCGCTGAATTGTTTGAGACAAATAATAATCCCATCGAAGTGATAAAACTTAAAGAAATCTATGAAAATCTAGAAGAATCGCTTGACAAATGCCAGGATGTAGCAGATATAATTGAAGATATAACGCTCAAATACGGATAAAAGAAGAGATGAAGAGAGAAGAATCAAGAAACAATATTATTATAATACGTTCTCACTTTTAACCGAAATCATTAAGTCATTCAGACACCGGAGATAATGAAGATTTCTTTATGCTCGAGGGGGCTAGCAATTACTCGATATTGGCTTTTGGAGCAATAGGAGCTGCTTTGTTCTTTGACTTTGTTAATGGATTTCATGACTCTGCGAACGCTATCGCGACTGTAGTAGGAACTAGGGTTCTTAAGCCACTCCACGCAGTCATTATGGCTGCAATTGCAAACTTTGTTGGACCCTTTTTGTTTGGAACAGCAATAGCCACAACAGTAGGAAACGGAATTATTAAGCCTGAATTCTCAACTCTAGATATAATTCTTGCTGGTCTAATAGGGGCAACAATCTGGGATTTGATCACATGGTATTTTGGCCTTCCCTCTTCCAGCAGTCATGCACTTATTGGAGGCCTAGTTGGGTCAGCATTGACGGTGGGTGGTTTGGACTCTATTATAATTCCAGGTATCGAAAAAGTCTTGGTCTTTATGATTGTATCGCCTATAGCAGGATTTGTAGTGGCATTTGTTCTTGCTATGACCATGATGTATTTCCTTAAAGATTCAAAGCCACTAATCATCAACCGAGTTTTTGGGAAGCTTCAGATCGGCTCAAGTGCCTTCTTTTCCCTGACGCATGGGGCCAATGATGGACAAAAGACGATGGGAGTCATAACTGCGTTGCTTATAGCTGGAGGTTTCCTGAGTGCAGACGAATTTGTCGTCCCCGCATGGGTTATCTTCAGCTCTGCAGCAGCAATAGCGGCTGGAACGTTCTTTGGTGGATGGAGAATTGTAAAAACCATGGCATTCCGCATTACGGAGCTTAAGCCCTATCAAGGTTTTTGCGCTGAAACTGGGGGAGGTGTAATACTCACGGCAATGGCTGGACTAGGGATTCCGGTAAGTACTACTCAGGCTATCTCAGGTGCCATAATGGGTGTTGGTTCAACACGAAGACTTTCCGCCGTTAGATGGGGGATCGGAAAGCGGATTGTGTATGCTTGGCTTATTACCATTCCTGCCAGTGCTGCAATTGCATCTATCATAATTATGATTATTCAGACCATCTTTCGCTAGCTACCAAAAAAATCTGGCAAAGTCACATAGATCATAGTTTCAAGTGAGATAGAAAATAATGGATTAGCGAATATTTTTATTAGAACAGAGCAATTTATTGTATTCCCTGATATCTTTGTACATTGTCAACAACAAGATGCTACGAGTAGCAATTAACTATGAAATATTTGTGCAGCAGTTAGCTTTGCCAGCTGTCAACTTATGATATCGGTCGAGATGGTCAGCTATTTCATTGAATGCCTTACCAGAGTCATTCAAGTCTATTGTCAGATCAGTACCAATGCGGCGTTAAACTCAATACAGGTGGTCTCCATATAAAATTCTCAGCTTTTGATCATAGAGTTGTTAGAGTAATAAAATTGCTGTACGAGGACCGCATTGTAGCATTGGATCGCAAGCTAGAAGTCGCCAGGAATGTATTAGAATCGTTTCAGTCCAACGTAACAGCCGCTTTATAAAATGTTTGTAAACGTTGTGGGATGTTCTTCTCTCTGCTCTAGGATATCTCCACCAAGCATCCAAAGATATGGATATGGATACCATAGATCTGGGGAATGTCCAGCTCCAGTGAGATGAATTCCTTCTATTCCTTTAGGCCGAAGCACTGAATTTAGTTGCTTTGCTGCTGCAATATATCTGTCCCATGTTTTTAGTGCGTTGGGATCCACATCGGCTTCATCTAGCATATCCTTCCAATACCATATTTCCCCTTATGTCTGTCCAGGCCCACATACCATAAATTCTCCCTTGCGATTTTCCACCCTCCCAATTTTCGAAGTACCAGTCTGCTTCTCCGTCTCTACTCCACCGTTGTGTAGTAGTATAATTTGTTAGATTAGCGAGAAGCTTTAGCTCTATCGGCTTTAACTTAACGCAGCCAAGCCTTACATGTAAGACTTTAAATAGTTCGAATTGGATATAGTAATTGAAGGGTGAATTTTAGAAGCAAAATTGTTTGAAGTAACTTGTTTCCCTTGTGGGATTCGAGAACGATACGATGAAGAAACAGAAGCAAACATGGAAGCATACAACCACGAGATATCTATTTCACATAGTACCTCAAGTGGTTATTTCGTAAATGTAAATGAGATTTAGGAAGTAGCTTACTTCATCTTTTTTTCTTATCAATAGTATATTTTAGATTCTAAACATTATCTCGTTCTTGCAATGGGTACGCCCAGAAAATGGAAGATCATCATGTTTGCGAGGGATACAGGAGTATCTAATTTAAATGCATTAAATATGCTGCTCGGTAG
>JBKPHJ010000212.1:0-9264 GCA_046729835.1 Thermoproteota archaeon | reverse complement strand
GTACCAAGTATTATGAATAATTGTGTTAGCAACAGCCACTAGTCTGCCTACTCCCGAAGATTTAAGCTTACTAACTGAAACTGACCTAGCCATTATGAATACGTTATCAGACATATTCAAACACAGCCTTAGCCTCTACGTCAAAATCGATCCGTTTACTAATACGGATCCATTTGACGATGGAGATGACTTTAATTATTACATTGTAGTTGATAAAAAGGAACCTAAAAGAATAGTGTCAATGCTAGCAGTCAATAAAGACCCTCTTCCTCAACTCACATGGAGCAATATCCTAGGAGATCGTCTTGCAAAACTGAATATCTCGAAATCTGAAGCAAAAGCATTGAAAGCTGAGATCATGCCGAAGGACACGAATAACTTTTATGCTTACAGACGTTCTGGAAGGATATCTGGATACGTTCTTTTCGCTTTTCAAATCTGTGGGCGTAGATAGAAAATGCTTAGGTGATTCACCTATGGGTTGACATTTCTTAATAAAGATGATCTACATCAACGGGTCTCTCTTTATTTGTAGTTTTCCTGAACGATCTACCTCTATTCCCATAATGTTAAGAATTAGTTTGGAGTTAAGGATCCTTTCTCGTTTTACAATCCTCTGTGCCATTTTTAGCCTGTATATTGGTGCCCATTGCGGGCCAATCTTATATTTTCCACGTATATCGTGGTGGATAACTTTGATCACAGTGACCGCACGTACTGACGGGATCGAGCGATTTAGTGGCTCATAGATGCCCTCAGTCTGATATTTTTTCATCAGCATATTCAGTGCAAAAGCTTTTTCTTCATTGTCGTCGATTATGAATGCGTTACCTTTTATTACTACACTAATATAGAGAGTGTCTGCTTGTGATGCATCCATCGGATGAAAATAATATGATGGTAGGAAGCATACATGCTGGTCCACTTCAAATCCGACTTTTGAATTTCTTTTGATATTTTCAAGCTTTTCCCCAAATGGATGTGAATGCATGTAGATCGAACTTGATTTCATCGAACTATGAGATATGTTCATGTTCACCTCATGCTTCGAACTTACGAAAACAAAATTCATGGGTATGACCTGAGGATACCCGTTAATATCAATAGAGGCTATCTTCCGACAGGTTGACCATTCAAAAATTCAACTATTTTGTCTTCTGATTTTATTTGAAGTCTCTTTGTTAGCTGCATCCCATGTTATAGTATGTATGGAACGCATTATAATAAATTAGTATTCATAATAGTGACAGTACTCGAATCATTCACTGAGCTAAAATGGGGATATACACCGGAGGAGATTAATGTACAGCAACAACAGAAATCTTGTTGAATTATCATTACTCAAGTCATGATAAAAGTCAGTCAAATTCAAATCGAATGACGAAGAGGGGTATTATCTGGAATCGTAAAATGATGAAAAGGCATCAGAGTTTTTATCCTTTGCAAATAATTCTGTTGATCTTGAATTCACAATTTTCAAACATCATTTTGATAATAGAGTCCATTTTGTGCTGATTTAGCCAAACGGAGCCTGTCTACAGCCGTTTACATTTTTGTTAACAAATTCTTAGACGTGTTTACAGATGTGTTAACTTTATCTTTTGTTAACAAATCGTTCAGTGCGTTCAACGAACTTTCACGAGTGAATCATTTTGAACACTGAACGGTTGCATCATTTTGAACGATTCAAAAAGATTTCCCTTATGGGGTGTTCAATTGAACGTTCAATACGTTCAATAGGGTTGTTCAAAACGTTCAATATGAACCATTCTGAAAGAAGGAATGAATATTATAGAATAACAATGGATGTTGAGAAATACCCCATCAAGACATTGTGACTAAGAAAGAGTTCGAGATATTCTTGAGCTTAAGAATCACTTACTAAAAATGTATGAAATTAGATGAAATCAAGCCGAGAAAAATTAGTGTTTTAATTATACAAGAATCACTCCATACTTTGCACTAATCAGAACATTACGTAAGTTAAGAAACCCCCGTTATTACTTAGTCATTAATCGTCAATTTCGATTGATCAAAGAGTGGTTTCGGAAATCTTGGTTTCATTTTTTCAAGTGTATTGACTATTATCAAGCCTATAACGAAATTTCTGAACCATTTTTTGTTCGCGGGAATTATATACCATGGTGCCCATTTATTACTAGACCTGTTAATCACGTCTTGATACGCAACCATATAGTTGCTGAAGAATTTCCGTTCTGTTATGTCTCTTTCAGAAATTTTCCACTGTTTTGTAGGATCCTTCAATCGTTCCTCAAGTCTTTTCTTCTGCTCCTCTTTACTGATGTGCAAAAAGAATTTGATGATCTTTGTTCTATTTTCTGGAAGACATCTCTCAAATTCGTTTATATGTCTATATCTCTGAGACCAGTTTGATTTCTTGATCGTCTTATGCACTCTTGGTTGTATGATATCCTCGTAATGAGAACGATTGAATATCGCTATCTCTCCTTTTGAAGGAACTCTCTTATGGATACGCCATAGAAAATCATGCGATAATTCTTCAATAGTTGGTTCTTTGAAAGAGGTTACACTACAGCTCAACGGGTTGAACGCACTGATGACATGTCTTATCGTACTATCTTTTCCTGCCGTATCCAGACCCTGAAGGATTATCAGTAAGGCATCTTTTTTTTCTGCATAGACTTTGTACTGGAATTCATACATTCGTTCTTTTAGATGTTGCTTTACAATGTCTTCCACATCTTTCTCGTTGATACCACCATCATAATTAGGACTAAGCCTGTGAAGATTTATTTTCTTACCCTGAATAACCATTAGGTTCTTGATAATATCACTATTCTTCATGACAGAGCTAGGCAATAGACTTTTCTTTACTAGATGATATACTTTATGGTACTATAAAGTAGTTGGATGCATTAGTTTATACTTATCTTCTAAAAGCGTGAATCTGGACGCTTTTATCCATAATAGAAGTGAGATGCAGCTTATCAGCATATTTTCAAGAAAAGATAGTAGTATATTAAATATGAAGACACAACCGGCAGCGATACACCCATCAGCAGCTGGTAAATAAGAAATGAGAACAGTAGAAACTGCAGAGATGTTCCATGCGTTAAATGATCCGTGACCGGTTCAACTTTTTTTGGATCCGGGAATACGTGTACAACATCCGGAACTAACTCGCGAGCAGTACTATGTACAAGAACAGAAATTTACAGAGCTTGAATTGTGGCAGCGTAATTGGTCTTAAAGAATACACGGGACGCAGATGATGGGTGGACGGACAACGAGTATAAGAATCAAACAACAATATGTAAAATGATTATGAAGCAGACTGTGAACCAAAGATATGTTGTTTCGGTGAAGATATGGTCGCTAAACTAGATCTTAAATCACTAAGCATCCCATCGAGTAGCTGTATCCGGACTGCCAGCTCGATAGCTTGGAAGATATAATCGCGTGAATGTGTATACAAGCGGACGCGCGCTGGTGCGTTAATCTCTAACATAATTAAAAGACAACTATTATCAGCTAAGACACCATAATGTGGCATCATTCTCGCTGCGAAGAGAAGTGGCAGTAGCTAGACTTGTACATAGTAGTAGGGTTTGGTATTATTACTTAGAAAAAACAGGTTACGGTTGGTGTTTAGCTAAAGTCCTAAGATCTACCCGTAGTAACTAAATAAAAAAATATGAGATTATGGGAATGCTACACAGTTCGGTAGTGTTCTGGTTTGTAGAACACTGTTGAACATGGACCCTCACAGTCTACACAACCGTCTCCGACTGGAAATTGACCTGGCTGATATTCTATTGGTGATGGAGAGCCATCATCGTTGTCGTTGTTGTTGCCATTATTGTCGTCATTATTATTGCCATTATTCCGGTTGTTATTCTGGGCATATACTTGTTGTCCGAGAGTCATCATCGCTCCGAATGTAGCTAACACTATTGCAACAGTTATTATAGCTACTGCTACAAGTCTAATTCATGAGGACTTTTAATCAGCTGCACGAATTGGCTTTCTTGTTTAACGAGATCAAAATCTGTCTGCCATCATTTATCAAATTGTTCAATTTATTGAAACGAAATAAATTATTGGGCGAAGAACGCATTCAACTCAAACTCAAAATTTCTTAGATATGCTGAGCATGATTGACCGTCTTTAGAAAACAAGATCCAGAATCTGACCAGTGATGTGATAGAGCTTGAATGGAAGAAGAAAGATTTGAATAATACTATTACGCTGTGGAATGCCCAATTATCTGATCTTGGACAGACCATAACGCAATACCAGAATGCTATAGATAATAAGAAACAGCAACTTATGAGAATGGACAAACGAGTATAGTAGTATAAGAGATACTATTCAGTAGTAAAGATAGATCGTCACTAAACAAAATAACAGCGGTTATAGAATATTAGATAGCTGAGCACTGTTCTATTAAATTATCATTGGATGTTTTGGGTTAAAAAAAGTCTTTCCAAATCATCTGAAAATGAAATATCAAATTTGTTGAGAATATCAATTCCCAAGATACGAGCAACACGTGGACACAATCTACCATCAACAGTGAGATAATTTAAAAGACTAAGATCACCAACAACTAGATTATATATGCCAGTATTTGCATAAAAAAATAAACTGCATTCTGGCAAAAGAAATGCTTTAAAACTACCGCCCATTCCGGTATATGCTCTGTGTTCACGTAGATTCGTTCTAAGAGTCACATATGGTACTTCATTCCAACTAAGCAGTGTAGTTGATGCCCTGGTACCAATCAAAAAATTTATCTTTAAAATTAACGCTAGCTGCTTAGAATAGACAAATGTGGGTATATAGTATCTATTGTCGTTATAGCACTTATAGCATTCAAGTTTCAACAAACAAGACTATACTTCATTTCTTTTATCTCTTATAAATTCAACCATGACATCTACATCAAGCGATCTATATTGCGTTGCTTTAATTCACGTTCAAACTCATTCATCTCTTTGCCATGTGCCATTACCATGTGATTTCTTATTGCGATATATTCCAAGTTGAATTCTGTTATTAACTCATTATAATTTTTATGAAACCATTTGCTATCGTCAATGAATTGGCTAAATTGTTCATCTGTGACTATTGACATATAAGCACACTGAGAATATTTGCTTACGTGCACTTTTTGACTGACTTTAAAGTGGTACTGCTATGACTATGTCTGTCTTTTCTTATTCGAAAGCTTAATGAAAAAGATTGGAAGTCATAAATAGTTGCTCGGCTCATGTACGATGATGACTACCATAATGGTAGGAATGCAGAATTCAATTCTTGTAATGAATTCTTCAAACGAATATGAAACTCAAGAGTCTTTGAAAGAAACTAATCCACAAAGTATAGCTTTCGATCCTCTAAATTCAGGCCGTGTATACTGTGCTACTTTTGGAAACGGTCTGTGGAAAACTGATGATGATGGTCTGACTTGGAGTGATATTGGAAAAGATGTTATTTCCAGTCCTTATGTTACGTCTGTTGCAGTTAGTTCTCTAAATAGCGGGAATAAGTTCAACAAAGTATACGCTGGAACTGAGCCAAGTGCACTTTATATTTCAAATGATGGTGGCGACTCTTGGGAAAGGATGCAGGCACTAAATGATTTACCTTCATCCAAATCATGGAGCTTTCCTCCAAGGCCATGGACCCATCACGTCCGGTGGATTGAACCTGATGCAAATAATCTAGACTATGTTTTCGCCGCTATAGAAGCAGGAGCCCTTGTACAAAGCCGCGATGGAGGTAAAACCTGGATAGACCGGAATGAGGAGCAAGGGCCATACGATACTCATACTCTAGCCACTCATTCGAAAGCTCCAAAGCGTCTCTATTCTTCTGCTGGTGATGGATATTTTGAGAGCTTAGATTACGGAGAAACGTGGATCAGGCCCATGGAAGGCTTAAGGCATGAATACCTTTTCGGAATTGCGGTTGATTCTAATAACCCTGAGGTCGTGATAGTATCTGCCTCTAATGGCCCCGGTAGATCTTATGTGGCGGAAACCGCAGAGACATTTGTATATAGAAAAGATGCTGATGGCAATGGATGGAAGATTGTTACAGACGGCCTTCCCAAACCAAGAGGATCTACAATTATGAGCTTCGCTTCGAATGTAAAGGTTCCAGGAGAATTCTATGCTGTTAATAACCATGGTTTATTTCTCTCTACTGATTCAGGTGCTTCATGGAGAAAACTCGATATCCAATGGCCCAAAGAATATCTTTCACAACATCCTTGGGCCCTAGCGATCGGAAATAATTAGTTGTGTGTATGTAGCATATGTACAAGCGGGGCCAGCTACATAGACATCATCGCCCATAGGTGAATCAACAAGGTACACTTGATCACATAGGATTTTGGCAAAACCTAGAAACTGAAGGTAAGAGTATAGTTATTACCATTATCGAGCTCAGTGTCATCTCTACCAATGACTACGTTCTATTCATCTCTTTGCACCTGCTGCAAAAGGGATAATTGTTGGGTTCATGATGGAAGAATACGGTATGAACATAATTTATGTTGGTCCTCTCTTGGCTATGGATTTAACTATCCATGATAACAAGTACATATCATCACCGAGTACGGATAGCAACAGCAGTGGAACATTGGTATTGCAAGATGTTACCCTAATTGATGTAACTGGTTCCCCTCCAAAAACTCATGCGGTGATAGTCATCAATGATAACAAGATAATCGCAGTATCGAATCAGTCTAACTATCGTGATAATCCGTATTTTAATGATTCTAATTCCAATGAAACACAAACAGGTGTAAGACTTCTAAACCTAACTGGAAAATATGTCATACCTGGACTCTTCGATATGCATGCTCATGTCGCAGGAGTACGAAAGGACTCATACGACCAGGCTATATCAGAAAAAATGCTTGGTATACTTTTAGATTATGGAATTACAACGATTAGAAATCCTGCAGGTCCTACTAATGAGTCAGTATCCTTAAGGGAAGATATACTCGACGGAAAGATAAGAGGACCTGAAATGTTTACTGCTGGTAGACTATTAAACACTCCGGAATTACCTGTGCCCTTTGTAGAAAAACAGGTTACCACTAAAGAGGAGGTTATGCAGGAAGTTCGTCGTCAGGCAGAAATAGGAGTAGATTATATCAAGCTATATGTTGGCTTGACTCCGGATCTATTGAAAGCAGCAATAGATGAAGCTCATAATCGCGGAATCAAAGTCATAGGACATCTTTATCTTATATCTTGGACTAAAGCAGCGAATATTTGGATTGATTTTCTAACTCACGGAGTTCCCGTATCTCCATTTCTATTGTCTGAAGACAAGCAACAAATCTTTAATCTAACTGGTGGGGGTTCATTTGATCATTCGTTATGGCTTGATCTAGTCGATCTTAATGGTACTGAGATTAAGAACATGATAGATAGCCTGGTACAGAACCAGATACCAGTAGATCCTACTTTGAGTATATATGAAGCAATCTTAAAACAAGGTTTCTATGATCCTCAAAATGAACAGCGTTGGATCAAGGTCTTACGGCTAACAAAAATGATGTTTGAGAGTGGAGTGAAAATTCTGTCAGGTACAGACATACCGAACTTTGGACTTGTTCCAGGAGAAAGCCTGCATCACGAGCTAGAACTACTCACTGAAGCGGGTATCAAACCAATGGATGTTATCAAAATTGCTACCAACAATGGAGCTGAAGCCCTCGGCATAATAAACCAGACAGGCACCATAGACCCAGGAAAACAAGCAGATATCCTCATCCTGTCTGCAAATCCTATAGAAGATATTGAAAATACCAAAAGGATAGAGGCGGTCATCGCCAATGGTATGATTATAAGAGGTTCTAATATAGAATAAAAGTTTTCTGGATATAGCATGTATCTGATACTCACTTTCACGTTCGAGTCAATGTTACTATTGAACCAGAACAACAAGGATGATGGTGACAATAGAAAAGTGTTCGAGGCTGGCTTCGAGAAGAGAGGTACTAAGCCTCTATATATTCTAATTATACTAACGAATTGTATGCTTCAGCCGCTCCTACCGTCTATTAATGTCAGTGCTTTGGTAGTGGTAGCGGCTGGAGTCAACTCTCCCGCCTTTTCTACTACAACAATTCCCATATGAACAATATTTTATAAAAAAGTCAAGTAGCG
The DNA here is from genome assembly GCA_046729835.1 of Thermoproteota archaeon. GTDB lineage: Archaea > Thermoproteota > Nitrososphaeria > Nitrososphaerales > Nitrososphaeraceae > TH5896. The sequence goes on along the minus strand of JBKPHJ010000212.1, from coordinate 1,093 downwards.
GTGGGCGGCCAGGGTTATTCCCAGGCATTCAATACCTCCATCAGGAGCCTACGAGCTAATGATGAGTGGTAAGGCTAGATTTAGATCTGTCCTTACAACAGAACATTAGGTATATGACTACTACAGAGATAGACGTAATGCGTCAGACAACATTGTCATTGTTAGCAGCAGCATTATCATCTTCTATCTGTTAGTCAATCATGTCTAGAAAATAAATCTTAAGATACAAGGAAACCTTCTAGATGAGATGATGACTAAGTTTTTAGCTAGTCATAGACCGTATCAGTCGTAGATTTCATCATGGCGCAGATCATTGATAAAACTGCAGCGACATCCTCAACGCATCAAATATATCGTCATAACTCGTTGCTTCTTTATCCAACAAACCTGCCCCATTTTCCACCACAGCCTTGTTAAACTTTATCACCAGCTAACTTTATATAACAATTCTCTCTAACGTGAGATTATTATGGAAAAGACCATACTTGTGAGACTAATTATGCAGTCATTCCGCAATGAATACATATATTGCAGTAGTACTGCTTTTTATGTATTAGATTACGCTTAGGATAGAAGATATAAGCAATGGTACCACGAATAAAATTATTACAAACATGACTAGCAGGTTAGTTATTAGCAAGTTGATTGTAATACTAGCGATTCTTGCAGAATATAGTCTACCCTTCACCTCCGTTGATGCTAGTATAAATAACACCGAAAAAAACCTGCTAACTCCACCTTCATCATCATCATCATCAAATCAAACTGGTCATATTTTGGATACAGAAAAACTAAAGATAGCATTACTAACTGACGCTTTGTTTAGTGACGCCGGGTGGGGTGCATTTGGATATAATGCTGCACAAGCATTACATACAAAATATGGTCATAAAGTGGATTTCAGGGATAATGTAGCTATCCCAGATATTGAATCCACGTTGAGACGCTATGCTGATTCAGGTTACGACTTGATTATAGCTCAAGGTTATGAGTGGGGAAAGCCTGCTGTTAAGGTAGGGATTGACTATCCGAATACAAAATTTGTAGTATTTACTGGGCTTTCGAACTCCAGTAATGTGGCATCAATCTATCC
>JBKPHJ010000211.1:0-8530 GCA_046729835.1 Thermoproteota archaeon | reverse complement strand
CCCACCAGATATGTGCATATACCATGCACAATTTGGTTTCGGCGATCCTGTCACCGATGTAATACTGAAATACATTGCCAACGGAACCGTTAGTCTTAAAGGACCGCATTCAGCAGCGATAACAACACACGAATCATACATACCCACGGTACCGTCACTGAAAGAACTTCAGCATAGGAGGGGGTATTAGCCTATCAACGCTTCCTAGTTGTATCGCAAATGAATATGGATTAGACATAAAGCATGTCCCAAGTCCCAACGCTAGGAACATATCCTTTACCCTCTTTTGCAACCTCCAGTAGCGTTGCAAATGGTCCGAACGGAGATCGCAATCAGGCACATTTCTCAGACTAAAAGCAACATTTACACTAAGTTGCGGCAAGGTTGCTTAACCTCCGTTCCGGTAATCTTTGCGTCGTTCGCTCGGTATTTCTCGAAATCTTGGTATCAATTCTTGTCTAGAATAGCAAGAAAAGGGGTTGATGAGGTACAGTTTTCACTTTATATTCGGCGCTGCTACTGCTGCCGCTTCTACGCATACTAGCATTGATATTTAGAATACATTTTACCTTTGCAGTGTTTGGACATCACTGTACTATCAACTGCAGCTTGCCTTTGTAAAGTTTGTTTGGACATCACTGTACTATCAACTACTGTGACTACGACCGATGGCCACTACCTATACACATACAGAACATCTTCCCTGAATTCTTGCCCATTTCATTGTCTTGTATCTTAAAATACGCCATGGTACAAACTTTAACTATATTTATAAAATCTACAAGCTCATCATCGGTTAGAACCGTGCATCCATTCCTGATTGCACGATTTGCCCACTCCTTTTCAATGCAAAATATTGATTCGTGGCTGCTGTCAAGGGGAGGTGAAAGTTCAGCCGCCATTAGGAGGGTATGACCCTTTGTCCATTCTCTTACAAACTTTAACATCAATTTAGGTAATTCGTTCATGTATAGATTCACTAGGATAGATATCTCATTGTTTTTTTGTTGTCCCCCTTGGTTCTCTAATTCTCTTCCATTGTCACAAACGTGGTTTGTGTGTATTACTCTATCCTTTTGATACTTATGACGGTAGATGGCTAGCGGATGAGGTGTCAGGCATTCCTTACAAACATATCCTTCATACCCAATTATTTCTAGATCTTCTATTCTGGACGGTGGCTCAAAAGTTTGGTACATCTTGGGCTGGTACATGTTGGGTTGATAAATAGCTCCATTGTACGAGGAAAAGTAAGGATGTTGCATCGGTCTAGATGAAAGCTCTTCCCTTAATCTCTTAAATTCAGTCCACCTGCGAAGCTTTTGCAACAATGGGTCAAGTGGATCACTGACAGTTCTGGGCGAGTTAGGTTGCTCATATATTGAGCTATCCTCCTGAAATGGCGATTGTGAGAAAATTTTAGAGGAATTATTAAAACTCTGGTATGCATTGTAATAATTAGGGTTTTGGAACTTGAAAGCTGAAAAGTTTGAAACTAGATCGTTCATGTCCTGAAATGGAAAGGCTGAGGGATGCCTCCTTCTTACGTGCCGCTCCTTGTTCCAGCGCCTTGAAAACGGCTCTCCACAAATCTGACAACTTTGTTTATTTCTCATTAGTAAATAATGTCACCTCTTGTAGCCCTGTACAACGTTGGAGTTACTCCGGAGTAGCTCCAGTCACTCCCGGAGTAAGGTCTGTCCATCTGCATATGATAAGTATATCATGTTCGATATATAACACTTTCTTATATGAGACTCTACGGGAACATGCTTCTATTACACATTTTCCAAGGCCGGTGTGTACTATGTTTTTTGTGTGTACCGGTTGTTTTTTAATATTCTTGTACGAGGCTCTGTCGCACATCATTTCTGCTTATCTCCAGAATCAAGGTGTAGGATTAGCGGCAGTTCCGACTAAGGTTTTTCTTTTTGCCTTCGTTCTTCTGCAATTCGGTCTAATCTCAAGATAAATCCCTCTACGATCAGTTCAGCCGTTTCCCTTCCATACGGTGGATCGTAGCGAGATTCCATCACTGCTTCCTTACCCCCGCGCAGGTTCGAATAACTCTATCGGGTTGCCATCTGGGTCCTCCACTTGGATCTGTCTGCCGCCGGGACCGACTTCCATCTCATTTCTCAAATGCACTCCCTCCTTCTTGAGTTCGGCAATACGTGCAGGCAAGTCCTGCACTTGGAGGACTATCCGGTTCCATCCACCTGGCTTGCTGACGGCCATCGGGCATCGGTCGAGAACCCGAAGTTCCTGGACCGCTGAGAATAAGTTTGAGATTGCCGATCGAAACCTGACCGAAAGCGGGCAAATTTTGGTGGTCCAGATTGAAACCAATCATCTTAGTATAGAACGCAATCGAGCGCTGAACTTCTTTGACTTGATATCGAACGCCCCAAAGTCCTAGGATGAAGTTCTGTACCTTTGTTGATGAGTCCTCCATGCTTTACTTGTCCACGTTGGAGAATGTTTTTCCTTGTGATTTATAAGAATTTCTGTTGATGAGTACGTTTGGGAACGATCATGGTGAAGTGAGGACGCTGAGAGCCATCAAACAGTATTATTGTGAATAAAGGATACCACCCTTAGTTTATACTGGCATAATACCGTCCATGAAATCCATAGGGAATTGGGTGTGGTCCTCAAATGATTGCGCATTCAGAAATAATAGAAATGAATTCCCTCTTTCGGAATCAAGCAGGATAGATAGAATTAGTCCGTCATCTTCCTGTATGCTTCCTGGTCTTGGTCAATGCAGTAATTCTATAGTTTTGTACTGGTGAGAAAGGGATTTGAGCGTACTAATAAGTTAGCAACTATAGAGGGGGTAACTAAGTTACATATCATGGGTATGCAATAATTATAAGAAAAAGCTGCAATAGTTTTATAGTGTCAACTCAGATTAATATTAGTATTAGAAAGAAAAGGGCTTCTGAAGTTCTTGCCATCGCCGCTATGACTCTACTTGCTGTAGATATCGCTGATACATTCATCGCACAAGGAGGGTACGGATTTTTGCAATTAACTGATCAACAGCGAGGTCCATTAGTCGGCATACCTTCAATGATATTGTTTTTTATATCTTTTGGAATTGGATATTGGATGCAAGACTTGCATATATGAGAGATCGAGACTTATAACATCGCTCCTTCTGATAGGAGGAACACTAGAATTAGCTTTCAAGCTAATAGCTCCAGCGATGGGCTTATTATTGCCCCTAGCAATAGGACAAATACCTTTGTACATAGCTTTAATTGCAATTAGTTGTGCTATTATCGGATTAGGATTACTTAGGGCAGTAAAAGGATTATGATAGAAAGATATGTTCCGATCATGTGATATAACAGTAAGGTATTGGCCAACTATATACAGTAATTGAAATCCGAATCCAAGTATTTGGAAAGAGAAGACATCATATATAATATAACGGGGAATGTATAATAACGATTCTAAAAATAGTTGATGAATAGTTATTAAAGCCTTTGTTTTATTTTAATACTTGTTCGTATATCATACTGAATTCTCTTACTTGTTGATACAAGCTTATCAAGGAATCAAGAAAGTTATTTTCTTTTCTTGAACTTACAGGCCTATTATTATTGGTAATACAAGAACTTGGAACAGAAAATAAGGGATAATTTCTAGTACTCTATTCGTGATGCGTGCGTGAATCTAGTCCTATAGAACTCACATGCGCTAATCTAAGCAGCTGACCGAATAATTATCACATTTTATTAAAATATCGATTGAAATTAAAGGAGAGCATATATATCTGCGCCTTCAAGGTAAGGATAGAAGTAACTATGGACGGAAAAGATAAGTCCGCAATTCCAAAAAATAGCAAAAAAGTAGAAAACCAACAACCAGGCTTTAAGCATATTGTCTCGGAAGGCTCAATAGTTGTTTTAGACGCACGTGATCTCATAAAAGATACGGATACTAATTCTATCAAACATTACTCATGGAAACAAACTGCAGGCATACCTGTTATTAATGATCTCGTTAAAGACAGTCCGAGTTTTTCATTTACAGCTCCATATGTTAAAGGCAATGATATCAATACCCGCCTGACTTTTGAATTAATTACCAAGGATGCTGATGGCAAAACAGGAGATCCTTATAATGCGAATGTGATTGTCAAACGAGTACACAGAGCTATAATATTTCAAGGAGGAGTAGCACTTGGAGCATATGAAGCTGGAGTATTTCAGGCATTAGTTGAAAAGCTTGTTAAAAATGATGAAGACAAAAAAAGAAAAGGTCTAGGAAACGAAAAAAGGCCTTTGTTTGATATTGTTGCAGGTGCATCTATTGGTGCAATGAATGGTGCAATTGTCGTAAGTAGCGTTATGGAAAAGGGTAAAGGTTTAGAAGATGAAAAAAACTGGGAAACCTCAGCTAAAGAAGTTATAAAATTTTGGGGGGCTCAGCAATATCAGTGGCTTACTGTAGCTGATAATCTTGATATGAATCCATTGTACCACTACTGGCGAGATATTCTACATTACACAAGTAAAGTATTCAAGCATTCTGTTATTGAGCTGATAGAACTCTATTCGAATATGAATCCATCTTTTAAAAAATGGTATGATGATATGTTGGCAAATTGGCTTATCGTAGATCCTAACTTTTGGAAGGATTATTTTATAGATGGTTGGTACATCCCTGCTACGGCTGAAGCTGCAAGAAGATATTATTCTGCCAAGCAATTTCTTCGTACTTTAGGACCACCCAATGTGGCTACAGGAATAATACCTTGGTCAAGATTCAGCAAATTCTTTGATTTCGTTGAACAATCAAATTCCATTCCCAGACCTGACAACAAACACTTTGTCTTATTTTCTCTTAAAAGAACATTGGAACGATTTGCGCATTTTCCAATAAAAACAAAAGAAGGCGAACCAAGATTGCTTTTAGTAACTGTTGATGTACAAACAGGTGATGCAGTTACATTTGACAGCTATTCTAAGGAAGCGAAATACCATGATGATAGAAACATTATATACAATGAGAAGGGCATCGAAATTGAACATGCTCTAGCAACTGGAACTTTCCCAGACTTTTTTGACTACCCAAAGTTTAGAATTGAAAATCCTGAAATGGGTACAGAAAATGAGGAGCACATCTTTTGGGATGGCGGATTTAGAAGCAATACACCATTAAGAGAAGTCATACAAGCTCATAGAGATTATTGGCTTAAAACAAGAAAAAAACACAAAGAAGTACAAGAACATGACGAAGACGAAGTAGAGGAAAATAATGTACCAGATCTGGAAATATACATAGCTGATTTATGGCCCTCCAAACTTAAGGAAGAACCAATTTCTTTTGATCGCGACTTTGTTGAAAATAGAAAGTGGGATTTACTTCTTGCCGATAAAACACACTATGATGAACAAATAGCAAATGTCGTAACTGACTATGTTGATTTGGCCAAACGACTAAAGAATTTGGCAGAGCAGAAAGGTGCTTCCAAAGCTGAAATAAATTATATTCTAAATAGCTATGCAAGTAGTATAAACACAATAGGAAAGACAAGAATATATAAAGAATTATTACAAGGTCGATTTAGGTTAACCAAAGTAGTACGCATAGATCGCAAAGACGATGGAAATGAAGTTCATGACAAAGTATTTGATTATTCATACAAAACTATTGAAGATCTGATGAATGTCGGATATCAAGATGCCTCAGTACAAATGGATATGCAGCGATTGAAAGAGGGAGTTATGGAATTAGCCAAAATAAATGGACGTGGTGGTATTGAAAAAGGAGAGGATAATCATCAAATAGAACAACTAAAAGAAAGTCTTCGTAAAATAGAAGAAAGGATGAAAATTGAAAATGGATATAATACATTAAAACAAGTGAAGGACTTTATAAATGAGGTAGAATCTATAGAGGGAGTGAATGAAAATAAGTTATCGCTAAAAGAAGAAAAAGCATTACTAATTGCTGCAGCAAAACAATTACAAAACACAATTAATATGAGTACAACAAAAAATAAGCAAAATTTGCTGCCACATATATTCTGATCCCACTCCTTTACTTCTTTAGGAGTTCGGAGCTCTAATTCATACTAGCAACCGAATTGGTTTTAGTGGTATGTTTCCATACGCGGACTGTCTTTCACGACTTATGAAAATAAAACTACACTATTATTACCCGTGTTAGTTAACGAAATCCAGTGGTTAAGTAATTCAATACATACAAATAATGAGATTATCTATAGACAGAATGAAGAGTCTAGAAATATAGATAGAAAACTAAATCGATTACATATCTTGTTCCGAAACATAAGCGAAGAGCCGAACTATCATAAGGTGATAGAAATAATCGATCAAAGTCTAAATGATAATGGGTGACTACTGGTCACTGCTCTAGTTGCTGTGATGGAGACACTTAAGAAAAATCCGTACGGAATGAATTTACTAAATAGTTCTTATGCAGATATCGAAAATTACCTTACTATGGACAACGATGGAAAGAGCTTATTACAATTTGCAGAATCATGTTACCATAATCTATTAAAGTATCGTAGACAAAGATTGGTCACAATTACAAATCGGAATCTAATTGCATTTATTATAACCCCATGTAGCCCGCATCACGATAAAGTATTGGTGGAATAGACCTTTCTGGAAGATGAATGGCCGCAAAACTTCAGCAAAGGGCTTCCCACCAATCCTTGCGTGACATTTCGAAAACCGTTCTCTTGATTGTGTCTCCCTTTATTCACAAAAGGGAATAAAATGGCTTTCGTAGATGAAATTAGTTCACATCATTATTTCATATAGAGAACATGATATTCCTTCATATTTGAGAAACGAAGGCACGCCAAAATTTTCATCAATACGTGTATCCTATAGCATTTCATTAATAGCTACGCGTAATATAGAGAAACTGACGTAGGTATTTAGAAAAAAGTGAAAACTATACAGAATGGATAAATCTTGTGTCCCAATATTGCTAATTGTCAATGCAGGAGCGAGAATACTTTCGCCAAATATGCATGATGGTAATGCATAGAAACAGACAGGTTATGTTTGCAGCTGTTGTTGATAATCGGGGAAAGCTGTTATTTGGACATTCTGCTACCAAACAATGTCTCGAAAATATGAAGATGGCAGGGACTCGCAAGTCGACAACTGATACATTATACTATTGCGGGGGTAACAATGTAGCGTATCGGTTCTTCAATAACTGTATTGTTCCAATCATTAACCTTAACATCAACAGTATTTCAAAAAACACGACTAATAACTCTCAGAAAGATCTAATTCCTGTTTATGACATGATTTCCCCCATTAACAGATTTATTAAGATTGGAATCACACCATTAAATGAAAGTAGAGATAAATTTCTCTGTGTCTATTTTGATCCAAGCTCTTTTAATAATCTTAATACGAGCAGGAGTATATCACATGCACTAACAGGTCTAATCCCATGATATGTAGACTGCTAACTAGGAAGTGACATACTTGTATACATTGATTTATGAATAGGAATTAAGGGTGAGAAAGGTAATGAATATTCATTTACCATCGATAGTAGAGTCATATTGGCGATAGCAACGTATAGCTCCCCAATTATTCTTATTTTTTGTGCAAAGTGTAAACAGCCGTAAACGGGCTGTAACAGCCAAAAGGAGCACAAAATGAACTCTATTCTTCTGCAGTGACGCTATGAATACTATAACTAACGCTTACAGTTGTATGAATATCGTCCTCCAAATATAATAGATTAAGGGATTGACCTATCTACTCACTCTTTTGAAAGGAGGCCTTGGGAACACAACTTTCACAGGATGTCGAATCGCAGGCTGAATCATTTTGATCCAGAATTGAGTTTCGATGATTAACCTTCAAAATTTGCTGCATTTGATAATTGAAATTTTGGTTTAGGATGCTTTATAAGATGAATCAATAGATTATGGAGATCTCTATAGAAAATATTAGATCGACTTATGTACTGACGGAGTTAATATCATATTGCAATCTCATCAGGCCAACTAGTGGATAAGGGTTGATGGGGGAAGGAAACAAATTACTGGCCAGATTCTTTATATTCTTTCTTCAAGCCCGTCCATTGTCAGATTAGAAAGGAACGTTGCAAAATTAGATCTAGGAGAGTTGATTTACATTGTGTCTGTGATACCTCTGTAGATAATATAATTACATTCACCAGTAACAATACCTCAAATATTAAGCATCCTCAAGTCGTTACCGTTGGCAGAAAAGCTTTGAATCAAAATGGGCATAACAGTTACCTGCAGAAGGTTGCGTGTCACAAAATAGACCGCTAGGAGGTTGTTGTTTATTGCTAAGCTTAGCCATCTCGCAGTCATCCTTAACAACACTACTGTGCATCGTAAGATCATGACATAACCTATTACCCGCTTCGAATCCTTTTGAATATTGATCGTCTATGTTTTTACATTCTTTGTCTCTATCATCATTGAATGAGCCATTAGCTCCATCGTCAAAACCATCAACCCAGCAGTCGAACACGCCTGGTA
>JBKPHJ010000210.1:0-4218 GCA_046729835.1 Thermoproteota archaeon | reverse complement strand
GGAATAGTGAAAAGGCTGTCGAGGAGCTATCTACTGCTATTAATGTCGACTCTGATAATCCTCAAGCCTGGTATGCGTTGGGATCAGCCTATAGCGATCAGGGATTGGAAGAGGCTGTCGATTGTTTTGATCGAGCCATTCGCTTGAACAAGCGATATTATCTAGCTTATAGAGGCCTAGGAAACTTCTACCTAAAAAATGAAGAATATGAAGTGGCTGACAAGTGGTATTCGATGGCAATTGAGATAAACCATATTAGGTTTGGACCAATTTATAAAAATAGGGCGTTGGCGAGACTAAAATCTGGTAAGGGTTCGGTCGAGGAGGACTTGAAGAAGTACCTCCGTTATATGCCAGAGGCAGCTGACAAATATTCTATCGAACAAGCAATTAAAGAATTGTGATTTCTACAATAATGTGAGATGCTAATTTCTACTCGTGAATAGGATAGGTTTGTTTATCGACGTATACTGGCTTGGGCGAACCAATGCAATTATGATGGCATCTTCGGCTTCATGTGAGCAGATAGGATAAGGTACGCGTTGAATTCGAGTGGAGGTACACTGACTGTCTGTCTGTCGGTTTTCCATTAGTGGATTTTCATTGAAATCATTGCAAGTAAGATCCTATTTCTTTTACAATGTTCTGAACTCCATCTAACTCATTTGCGATATTCATGAGATGCGAAGCGTTCTTTTTATACTGATCATCTCTTAGCAAACTCATTACTCCGCACTTAAATGAGTCCAGAGTTATGTCTTCTGGTTTCAATGAGATCCCAATTTTTAACTCTGAGACTTTGTCAGAGTTAGCTAGCTGCTCTCCATGATTCTCTATGGGAATGCTTAGAAATGGTTTTCCGAATCGAATAGACTGAGAAATAGCTGCGTGGCCTGCCCTGATTACGAGTGCATCACACAAAGAAAATAGCTCATCCCTAATGGGACACCATTCAAAATACCAGCCCGAGGTAGAAATTTTCTGAGCTTGTGATATACCTCCAGGCTTGCCCTCCGAAATTACGTACTGGATTTCTGGTTGTAAATCCTTAAAGGTTCTCAGGGCCAACTTAATTAGAGGCTTTCGCGTTGGTTCTGGACCGCTAATATGAATGAAAAAAAGGGGCATCTTATTGTCCAGATGCAGCATTTGCCTAGTCTCTCTTAAGCGCTCAGGGACTACAGTGGGTTTAGGAGCTGTGAAGCCTACATATTTTATCTTTCGGGATGTGGTGCTGACGCTCCAAATGTTTTTTTCGCATATTGTCATAGGAGGTGGGAGATCTGGTATCAATATCTTGTCTGCAAGTGACCATAGGGCTCCAAGTAATTGCCCATTAATTTCCTCATAGAGACGAGCAATTTTTATTTTTTGTAAGGCTGGAGATAATAACAGCTTTATTTGATTGAGCACGACTAATGAAGGTGTATCGAAGAATCTGGAAGTTATCACTGGAGAGAGTCGGGTGTCTGCCATGACAAGATCTGGTCGGTACGCCGTGATATTTCTAATTTCTGCGTTCAATTGCCTAGAAAAATTTACGAAATGATATGGCAGCGAGGCTATACTCTTCTTTAGGGAGAAAGCGCCCTCTGAAGTCCAAGAAAGATCAAGTGGAGGGACCCTTTCGCAGAAAAACCCGCGGTGCCCTAAAAAATCAGCCGCTTCTCCAAAGGAAGAGAAAGACACCTCGTATCCTAATGCTCTGATCTGCTCTGCTACCATTAACATTCTGCTTGCGTGGCCCAATCCTACGCCATAAGGGGAGATGTATATCTTCGACAATAATTCTCGATTAGTTCTGAAGAAACCTATATTTAGCTTTCAATATGCACTTATGTATTTAAAGAAAAAGACCGCTTACTGTCAAGTAGTTAGTCAGAGCCCCAGAATGTTATCTTGATATACTTCCCCTCTAGGCTGGCGTTCCCTATAAATAAGGGAGGTAAATTTGTAAATCTTTGCTCCATCAGCCATCCACATATTCCGCGCCAATCCGGCTTTAGAACATAGATTACAAAGAAATTCCTCCGGGTTCCAGCCCCATTCTACTGCAACCTGCGGCAACAATAGTGACGAGTGGTTATCCCAGCTGAACATTAAGCCGTCGACTCCAATCCTCACCTTGTCCAGGTATTCAACTGGCTTTTCAACTGTTAAATGTTCAGGCCGACTCAGAATGCTTACTTCAAAGATTATCTTATCAAGATCGTCCTCTGATATAGGTTTGAATCTCGGATCTTGGGTGGCTGCTGCGATAGCAGCTTCTGCCAATAATGAATAAAACTCCCCATTTGGAATAGGGAATCCAATGCAACCCCTCAGGCTGTTTCCGCTAGTGGAGCAGTCATGTATTGTTACAAAGACACCTGCATCCAGTGAACTTCGCCGAAAATTCTCTGAGAAGGGCTGCTGTACCTGAAAAAGCCCTTCAACAATGTCTCGGGCGATCCTAACTAGCTGTATACCTTCATCATGCGTGAGTGCTATCATAGAATGCTATAGTTAGGTCCGGACTTTTCGGGAATGTCTGCAATCGTTAACAGATTCATTTCAGTCGCTAGATCCACTCTCCCCGTAAATGAGTTTCATCTCTTCAAAAGTTAGTTTTTCCCCACCGGACATCTTTTTCAGAGCAGCCTCCTTAAGAGCGTTCCATCTGTCTTGGTTCTCCTTGGATCTCCTAACCTTTTCCTGCGAAGCGACATACTTTATATCCCTTTTCCCTTCGCCTCGCTGGTATTTCCTGTTCCTTTGGTCCCCTGAAGCCGCTCTAGTTCTCTTGAATAAAATTGCGTTCAGTTGGGTATTGACCATTTCTAGTTTTGCGTCAGCTTCTCTCACGTTCCTAATATTCCTACGCCTGTCCTCATACAAGCTCTCCCTAAGGTTTAACAAGTCATCTAGCTCTGACTTTATCTTCCCAATTCCTTCACCTAGCTCAGATTTCTGGTCAAATAGCTTGTTCATCTTGTTCTTAAGAAGGTCATATTGGAGTGAAATAGTTCTATATCGATCTTCATTCTTATGTATTGCTTTTAAGGCATATAATTTGGTCGCGACCTCCTTTGATTTTAATACCAACCTCCGTTCTTCGTCCTTTGACAGTTTCTTAGTTTGGATGTCTCGTTCAATTTGATCCAGCTGATGGTTCAGGTTCACCAGATCATATCTATCCTTTCTTGATGAACGAGACGCTGGCACTTTTTCGTCAAGAGATTTCATCTGAGTCCGTGCTTCGATCAGTGCATTCTTTAGCTCTGTATACTTGCTAAACTCAGCATCTTTCTGTTCATTTACTTCCTTTAATTTAGCCCTCAATTCGTCCAGACTGATGCGCTCATCATCTATGTGTCTCTTTGTATCCTCTATCTTCTTGTTGAGATTTTCTATCGTCTGCTCACCGGTCCTCTTCTCTTCAAGAAGGTTTTTCTTAAAATCCAATAGAGTCTTTAAGTTTGAATCTGTTGAAGGTTGTCTTGAAGACGAGACATCTTCCCTATTCCTTGTCTGTGCAGTAGTAGAAGCTGCAGTTTTTGTCGCGCCGCTACCCTTATTAGTATGTTGGTCTCGCATCACGTCGCTTGACGATTGTAATATCACCAAAAATATATTTTTTCTGATCCCCTTGACTATTTAATTCTTGCCAACAAGAAGAACAACATCTCCTACATGTTTATATCAGATAACTTCCAATAATTTTTGGAATAATGAATGGAGGATTTTGAGAAGGACTACCCCGACTTTGACTGGAAAAACCTTCCCGCATATAAGCATCCTCTTGGAAAGGATTGCCCGTGTCCTAAGCATGAGTATATTCGAGAACAAATTAATGTGGCAAAAAATCTCAATAACTCATCAAGGATTCCAAGCCATCAACCTAGGCAGAAGGCACAGGTTACATTAAAGTTCTGCCCCGATCACTACGATGTCTACTTTAAAGAAGTAATTCCATCAATGCCAATGAAATACAAAATAATGACCAAGATTGCTTTAAAGATTGGAGCCGTAGTTATCCAGAGGATCCCCTACATGATGTCTGATCAGTGCTTTTATTGTCGATTCGGGTCAGGTGGCTTTGATAAAAAGACTGAGCTACCTCCGATTTGAACTCTTATCTCTGGTGGCTCTTTTAACATATTGTAACCTTTTGCGTAACCTACCGGTTATGGCTTCAAGACATGAACATGTTCGCAAGAGTATTGATCTGATTTGAAG
>JBKPHJ010000209.1:0-3218 GCA_046729835.1 Thermoproteota archaeon | reverse complement strand
CAACTACCGTTCCCTTGGAAGCCGTGCATGCAAATATTAAACCTTTATCGTAGCTAAGGCCCATAGTAGGTCCATAACCTACTCGTACATTCCAAAGAATTTGTCCGTCGTTTGTATCAAATGCAAAGACATTTCCAGCATAGTCCTGGACATAGCCTATCTCATCAACGATGATAGGTGGGTCTTGTATCTCAAAATCATTTACTATCTGCCATTTAATTCCCAGGGAGTCGACGTTCTCCTTGTTAATAATAGTCTGATTAGTACTTCTTGTGCCATGTAAGTCATGATTAACAGTTAACCAATTATTATCATTACTGTTACTGGTATTGCTATCAATTGTAGTGGCATAAACCATCTGCCTTTCAGATGAAAATGAAACCATATCATTATCTTCCGGGAAAAAGAGTTGTAGAAGGACTCCTGAATCTAGGAGAATGATAAATTCAACAGATAACACCATACAAACGGAAATGATCAAAAATCTAGAGTCGTGGATTTCTCTTACTTGCACCGACCGTCAGGTTGTTGATACATTATTACTTCATATATATCTATACGTGCATATCACTGCGCAGGACCATGTGCGTGATAAGACTTGCATTAGGAATAAGATATCCTTGAAGTATTAAGGGAAAGAAATTGTTAAATGGCAGAAAAATCGGTCTTGTAAAACAAAAATAATATCCCTATCATTATAACCCCGATCAGAAAAGGGTAATTTGGTTTCCAGTTTTTATCAGAGGATGGATTGTGTGTGTTCTGTATACCTCCCTGCTTCCAACTTAGTCCATAGTCACGAAAACTATATTTTATTGTTGTTGTTGTTACCTAAATTCGTATCATAACTTATGTAATGTACTCTCTCTGGAATGTAGAAATCATAATCAATACCTTTATCACTGTTATCAGCTTGTAATTGTCATAATAACCATCTAAATATTAGGCAATGTGATAGCCTTGTGATGATGATGCACCTCTCATCCATCGATGGCTGCAGTATCATCTTTGAAAGGTTTGGCAACCTCCTCACCTCCTTAGGGATAGCGGCGGATGGTGTGTAAGGCATGATGGCTAAGGGAGTGACCAGTGATAATGAACTATTCGATGCATTTAGAAATAGAACTTGAGATAAGAGAATAGACTCGGATTATTATGCCTCTCCAAAAAGGGGTTAGCCATTCGTAAGTTAAAATAAAGAGAGCCTGTAAGTAGGTTTCAATATGGTGTTGGACCTAAACGAAAGAAGGCGGATTCTTGATGATTTCGATCGAATATTTAATCAAGGCCTTGAAGAGCGGATTAAGCGACATCAGTCAAAGTTAAGGATGACCTTTTCTGAGGGGTTTACTCGAGAAATGAGATTGGCTGAAGAATGTATCAATAGGGAAGACGAGCCCGGAGCTACTGTGCACCGGCCGCTAGCAGATCAAATGGACGATAACTTGTAAGATCTCGAATGACCTAAATATGGTTAATTTTGGTAACGACTTCAGCTTTTCAACTTAACAACTACGCTCGGTTTTCAGAAGCAAATCTATTCTATTCTGCGGGCGAGAAAAATGTCTGCATCAAATAAGGTAGAGCTTCGATTTACGTTGGTTCATATTGTTTTCGAAGGTGAGTTAGACTATAGCCGATAAAACATAATAACTCACTTTTTTTGATAAGAACACTTGCTGAACTGCATAAACTCTTGGATTCAATTTTTCTGTCTTCAATCGTTGTTTATCTACGTGGGTCGGAAGATCCAAAAAACTATAAAGTGTGTGCGCTACAACAATAACTGATGAAAAAAGAATTCATAGTTTCGCGCATCGAAGCCACACAAGACGGTAGTCCGTACATTTATCTTAGTTTTACCGATCCGTCATCTTCGGGTGAAAACAGACATCGATCCCCACAAAATCCTTTTGGAGCACATGCATTTGCGTTCACATCTCCGGAAGATATGATGAAGAATCTGCCTAAGGCTTTCTCCAATATGATGGGTGGTATGGGCGTTTCGGAGTCTCCTACCCTCAAACTAAGTATGAGAGAATACGAGGATATGGGGCTAAAAGTAGGAGATAGGGTTACCCTAGAAATTAAAAAGGTCGATACGATGGGGGTATGAGTGGGATTAACGAAGACTATTTTTGACATGAGAAGTAAAGTGCCAAGATGTTGATCGAATTGGTCTGTACAATCTTCTGACGTTTAGCGGTCATTATAGCTCGATTGTTGGATACCTATTTGTACATGTGAGTTGAGGGACTAACGGATTAAGACTAGACGGGCAAGATAACAAGATTCTCTTTTGATCGTCTATCTCATGCTCATGAAAGCTTTAAGTCATGCTTTCGTTTACCCTATTGGTAATGGTTACCACAATATGGACACTTATCAATGCGTAGTATCCAAGCTCGAGGTAAGAGAATTCAACATACAAGAAGTTGAGGCTGAAATAAAGCTAAAGGTGCTCGATGCAGCTAGACTAACAGGTACTGGTATGAACCTTCAACACTGGCGTTTCATTCTGGTGGAAGATAAGACAAATCTTAACCTACTCGCTCAGGATAGTACAAGTGGAGCCTGGATTGCAGGAGCAGATTTTGCTGTAATAATTCTGACGAACCCAAAGTACCATTTCCATTTGATCGATGCAGGGAGAGCAGCGCAAAGCATGCAGCTAACTGCATGGAGTCAAGGGGTAGGTTCGGGATTGTTTACAGGAATAAGAGAAGAAAAGCTTCGAAGTGACTTTAGAATCCCTAATGACCTTACTCCTTCGATTGTACTAGGATTTGGCTACCCTCTTAAGGCGTTAACAGGTAAAAGAAAAAATCGTCTACCTATTAATCAGCTACTTTACAAAGAGCAATATGGCAGCACGGCGTCATGATGAGATCTAAATCTAAAATGTCAACAAGGGGATTAATATATACCTAAACTATAGAGCTTAACTTACACGCAGGAATATCTGGCGATCGTACTTTTGTTGCGTTTCGAATGTAACGAATTCATCCTCCACGAACAAACCTCCTACCACCTTTCCGCAAAGTCACTCTAGATCCCCGCTAAAAATATGAGGATGACAAGATCTCCCATAATTCTTCCAGCTGCAAGCGATCCAGCTCAATCGGGTGTTTTCCTGTTACCCACAATCTTCACGTGAATTCGACGTCCTCGCTTCTTGATAGGGTCAATGTACAGGTAATGACCAGATAGGGCTAGTT
>JBKPHJ010000208.1:0-7146 GCA_046729835.1 Thermoproteota archaeon | reverse complement strand
TTTAATTGTGGGGGATGGAAAACCAATTTGATTATGGTGATCGCATTGCATATTCTATTAGGTTACTGTGCCTTATCAACAGTGGTTTTGGCTGTTCGAATTCTGTTTGTTCGTCTCCATCATAACCATAGCCGAGTTCTATGTGCCATGTGCCGGCAAGATCTGAGGCTTTAAGACAACCCTCAGAACTAGGTATTCCTGAAACCTATGATGTTATGTCGATGATTGCTATTGGAAAGAGGGGACCTAAAGAAAATCTTCCACCTAACCTTCAGGAACGAGAATCTCCAAGCGATAGAAAACCATTGACAGAGATAGTAATGGAAGGATACTACAGAGGGAAGTAAAGAGGAATAGCAAAATGGCAAAAACAAGTTTAGGCACGGGTTCTTCTTCTATTATGGATGAAAAAGCTAATGAGCGAAGGTCAGTGTCATAATATGTTTTTGTATCATCACTCCAAGGTAAACCCTGTTCAACGTATTCAAGCCCAGATGACACAGTCAACAAATTCTTGATTGTTATGTTATCAAAACGTGGATCCTTTTGCCTCAGTTCAGGAATGTACATTGTAACCGGATCATCAACGCTTGCGATTAATCCTTCGTCAATAGCTATACCAATTAATGCGGAGGTTATAGATTTGGCCATGGAAAAAGAAGTGCCGATTGATTCTCTTTGATAGCCATTAAAGTACTTTTCATATAAGATCCCCTCTTCGGGACATTACCGTGATACAAGTCGGATCAAGGTCAGGATCAATTAGACGATGATCTTTGGCTGCATACCACCATTGTACACAAGCCCAAAATCCGGCTACGGCGATATTGATGCCATAAATCACTACTGAGATCTGCTGATCTGTATACTCTCCAAGCAGAGCTGTTGAAAAAGGTATAAACGCTACGAACAGTAGATAAAAGATGGTTATCCAGACGAATACACGATTTGCTCGTTTGATGTAATAAAACTGGTCATGATGATTAATCCAAAAGAAACCTAATATTATGAAACTCAAGGCATAACTATAGATTACCGGCCATAATTCTAGTAATCGTTTTGGAAGTTCACCAGCAGCTCTGAATGAGTTAACTCATTAATCTCATGTCAATATTATTATTAAACTCATTTCGAATGGCTATGGAGAAGGAGGATCTCTATGAATGAATGATGATGTCCGAAAGCAGACCACAGAAGGTATCACATTTAGAATTCCTTCAAGTTCTATAAATCAGCTGCGCGAAGAATCAAAAAAGAAACAAGTACGCTAGTAAATCAGATCCTAAAAGATCATCTGGATTGGCATACACATGCTGCTCAAGCCAGAATGTTTCATGTTCCACGGTCTACCTTTGGTAGGCTTATAGATAACCTCACGGAAGAGGAATTGTCTAAACATGCAGTCGCTATTGCCAAAAGAGATTTTTTAGACATAGGACTCTTATTGAAAGGAGAATTTACTCTTCCATCATGTGTCTGCATCTGAGGGGAAAAGGACTCTTTTTATTGCTTCTCTTCGTTATTATGATCTCTTCGCAAAAGTCGAGGGAAAGTGGCTTATTGCCGAGCGCAAGCTCATGGTTGATTGGACTGACACCCGCCCCTTGCATTTCTACATGTTCAAGAAAAGTAGAAGATAATGGCACCAGAATTATTGAGAGCAATTCCTGACATGAAGCCTAAGGACTCACATCACATTTTTAATGAACCAGAAAATTTGGCTAGATGAGAAATGTGAAATTTGTACACAGAAGATAGAAGGCATATGATCGTATGATGAGTGGTAAAGCTACGCTTAGATGTGTACTTGCGATTGGTAATTAAATGAAGCCGAGCATATATTGTAAAAATATATTGTGGTGCTATAGTAGCGGTCTCATCGACTAATCATTCCGCCATCAACTAACAACGTATGACCTAAAACAAAGGATGACTTATCAGACAATAGCCAGACTACTGCATTAGCAATCTCTTGAGGATCTGCAATTCGTCCTATTGGATGCATTGATTTAAGGGTTTCTAGAAACTTGTCTTTATCTTCAGCGTACGTGCCAGCCCGTATCGGATCAGTTATAATCGCAACCTTCTGATTTGTCATTTTCGTACACTAAATCTTCGATCTCGAGTTATTTATCATTGGTGGTACCAGTACTAATCCTACAAGAAGCAAAACAAATGCAACTCAAGAACAGATAGATCAAGGAGCACAAGCCACAGGTTACACATAGAACGTTTACGTACGTACGTACGTAATGTCTAATTCTGATGATAATAATAATATACAACACAATAATAAACATATTGGGGAAGATAAGGATGATGACAATACAGAATCCAAACTCTTAAGACAAATAAATGAGGAAGAAAAGGCTCGTAAAAGAACCCTGTAACCCTCAATTCCCTCTTCGACTTCGTCTGTTGTGCAGACAACCATTTAACTTAGTTTCAATGTCAAAATCTAATGGTTCTAATCCATTGCATTTGTCTAACCATTTGTCTATGGTATCAAATGCCTCATCAAAAAACAAACGTTTGACATTGATAAGGTTACTTGCTTGCAGATTGTATGGTGTCTTTGTACAATCATACCAAAATGTTTTTTGTGGTACTTTTGAATTCGATTTAAGGGTGCCGTAACATATTCATTAGTTCAATTCGGCCAAGATCGTGCGAACTCCTATTTAAGATGTGCAATAAATGTATTTTGAGTCTAGCAGAAACAACTTCTGTGCTTACTAGCGCGGGCTGTGTCTTCTTTAATGTCTCATAGTCATTACATGTTGCAATTAAGCATATGTCGATTCCCTTGATGTCATAACTCTCTGTTTTTGTAGTCTTTGTTAGTCTGCCGCCCTCGATTATATTGAGTAAGACTTGATTTGCTTTCTTGTCTGCTTCTTGGAATATGTAGGAAATCTAACTATATTAACTCTTATGATACTGATGAGAGAACTGAGAGTGATACGTCCAGGATTCAACTGAAATTTCAAACATATCCCACCGCATAAGTGAAATAGCAACAAGTGTGGATGCCCTGTTCGGATATAAATTATAGCTATTCTAGGATCCCATATAAGGTAGCATTCATTGATCTCACAATCACGCGCTGTCTAGGCTCTTATTTATCCATACAGCATCAATTCCTAAACTACATGAGATAGTATCTTTATTCTAAAACACGATACTACTCAGTTACTAGCTGCCGCTAGTATCGCGGTCATTGCCATTGCCACCATTGCCGTCATCATGGTTATCGCCGTTGTGATCACCATTGTCATCATGGTTATCGCCGTTGTGATCACCATTGTCATCATGGTTATCGCCGTTGTGATCACCATTGTCATCATGGTTATCGCCGTTGTGATCACCATTGTCATCACCATTGTCACTACCATCATCACTGCCATCAGTGTCGTCGTTGTTGATCGTCTCGTCATTTATTGCCCTAGCAGGCACAGGTACGGCCGGCTGCTGCTGCCCTGCAAGAGCGGGATCAATAGTTGCTTGTTGCGTGACGCTCGATAAAGAAGTATTTTGAATTGGACCTGTCGTGTTCTGTGCCGCTTCATTGATCGAGTCACCAGAGGCAGGGACGATAGGCTGTCCTGCATGAGTAGGGCTAATAGATGTGGGTAGTATTGACATGCCTTCAGATTGTATTGACCCTACGACAGGTGTAGGTGTTATCCGAGCTGACGCGTAGTTAGGTAACTGGGTGAGTGTTTGCATCGATGTCATCAAAGTGACAAATAAAAGGATGCTTATAGCACCCGAATGAAGTATACCTCCTTGACGGAGACATGCTCTTCTCAACCTATCTTCTTCTCAGTTAAAAATAGATAGCGAAGACTTCCTAATAAATCTACCAAAAGAGGGTGATAGAAGATTATTCCCGTGCAGGTGTACAATCAAACCCTAATCCTTGTTAACCTGAGTGGCGAAAATAAAGATAAGAGCAGAGAGAAAGTCCAAAGAAAGAAGCAGAACCTCTTTAAAGTATGTCTATATGATTTGCAACTACCCTTTAGCACTGTCACAATAAAATATCGGAAAGATTAACTACTGTATTTATCAGAAGAAATCATATCTCAATTTGGCATTGAACTCAAGGGTACCATCCAAAGATGATGGTAGTATATCAGATTCGTGGTGAGAGTAAAGCGAAATAAAAACAATAATAAAAATTCCGTTATTCGTTCCCTAAGTAAATGATATTTTTCTATATGTTGACACTGATAGTGATACAGTATTAGAGCTTGCTCAAATGCATTTATCTGGGCAGGTATAAGAAACGTAAAAAAGCACTCTTCGCATGTTTGCGGTTCTGGTGGTGATGATGGCCATGCCGACTGTACTTCGATTGTAGGAGTTGCTGTTTGAGGAGTTATCGGTGACGAGGATTGTCCTGATTCTATATCTGTTTCTGTTTTCTCTATCTCTTTGTTCCTGCTTTCGCGTTACTACATATAATATCATTTAACGACAACTGTAATATAAACCTCAAGTCGATTGTATCCGACATCATTTCCCTTTTGCATTGCAATCCCTAATATATCAATACGAAAACCATTGATAAAATCTCCAGCGAAATTCAATAGGTCAGGTGATATTCTCTCTTCCCTGCTGCCTCGGATACACGACATCCCTACCTGCAGCTGTTTCATAAACGAGGTTTCCCATAGCTTAGCATATAAGGGATCTTACACAAAAAAAGGATAGGAGGGGTAAGGAAATAATGACGGATATTTTAGAGTTAATTGACAAAGATAGTAGTTCAGTAAAAACACAGATACTACAACTGGAAGAGTATCTTTCCGAACTATTAAAGCTCGGCCTTGTATCATATAATAAAAATACAAGACGATACTACATTAGTGGTGCTATAATCAAGTAAGGAATTGGCGTATTGATCGACTAACTATTCAGAGAAAATGGCTGAAATAGGGCGTGGTTAGATCCCTTAATAACAATGGTTTGTGTGGAACTATAGCATATCATCGCAAGAGCTGCATCCACATCTAGACAGCTAGATCCACTCTGCACTATACTTATGACCGCACTTATAGCAGTGCCAGTATGTTTTATCATCTCCCATATGCCAGATACGCTCCATCTTCTTGTTATCACACATATAGCATTCTGGCATATCTATCTATTAGTCACCCACCTATCCCATTTTTTACGACTGCAATAATTTCGACATCTCTAGGACTTGAACTTAAAGATCAACCTCGATTTGGAGGGTATCTCTAACCACTCCAACTCCAGTAATAGAGATTCATACTCTTTCCAAATGGGAAAAGATTGTCTATTTGTTGGCATGAAGTCATGATTCGTTATGGAAAAGATTCAATTTAAGGATTTATGCCTTTAATTTAACAGTTAGATCGGGTAGTAATTTGCGTCTTGTGTCATTACACGAAGATATCTTTTATCTGCGCGTTCAATAAGTTAGTTAGAGCCGGACATTGTAGTGGGTTCAAGTCCTATTGATTAGATCTCCTAGTGAAATTTTTAAAACACTTTAAAGTCTTGTCAACCCCCTTGGGCTATAGATGCAGACGACATTGTGAAAGTGTTGCAGGGTAAGCTCATATCGGGCTTAGCTTTTCCAAACTCTTCAGCTGCTCATCTATTTTCGTGGTATCCAATTGTGTAGAATTTAAGAAATCGCGATCGAAATAATATGCACTAAATGGCATAGCAATTTCTACTTCATCCGTTTCCACGGGTCGGGATTCGCCCGCGACGCCTGCAATTTCTCTTAAGCCAGTCTTAGCAATGCTCGTCTCAGCAGCGTTTATCTTATGAATACTGATCTTAGAAGGACGAATCTTAACAGCGCTGATCTATCTGGTACACTCATAATCAATCCATTTTATGACAAAAAAATAATACTTGATGAAAATACCACATTTAGTGATGGTATAACAGATAACACAGAATTTATTGATTTTGTGACAGATTTTACAAAAAGCTTTCCTGAAAAATTGAAAAATAAAAAAGTATTGAAAATAAAATTACAGGAAAGGAAATATGATGATCACTTTGTTGCGGACGTTTTGTCCAAATCCATTTTACCTGAATAAATCGCTCGATCATTTCAATATTCAGTACCTCCGATAGTAGATAATACGATTAGTCAATATAATACAAATAGTATACATAAGAACTGTGACATATAATTCATAATACTAAACGAAGAGGGCAACTATAGAATTTAGGAAGAGAGTAAGTTTGGAATAAGCAAGAAAGTTCTATGTATTTAAGGCTACATAGTATTGTGTCTTATTCATCATATTTGTTGCCGGTTAGAATTATGTGAGGTTAATTCTAATTTCGAGTAAATTATGTAATACCAAGATATCCTTTAACTATTCTATAATAATTCGGCATATTCGGCATATCCTGTCTTTATTAAGAACCGCATTATCTACGAGCTTCCTTAGTACCTTGCCATCATGTATCTCTTCACTTGTGACCCCCAATGATTCGATTCTTTTCTTCTTGATGTCAACTGCTCGACTGTCGAAGCGGTATCGAAGACTATATCCAGGGCTAAAGTAAATCAGCTTCTAAGGTTAGGAATCTTTGAGAAAAGGTTGCATTACCAAAGTGAGGCAAAATCTATTGTAAAGGTAGGGCTACGACATTAAGAATACTATAAAAAGAAAATGGTCTGCAAATCTGAAAACAATTGCCCTGTCTAGAATCAAGTAGTAATTTTATATTACTACCTAAATTTCTGCAAAGTAATCAAGCGGAGGTTTTGATAAATGCAAATGGGTAGATATCAAAGATTCTTAACCATTAGAAGAAGGATATGCCATTTGCTTCCTAATGCTAGATAATATGAAAGACGGCATCGGCCATATTCGTCATTCTCTGTAAGATTTCCAGCTTTTGTAGCCTCGAAGCATGATTTACAAATAAGAAATTAAAAAAAGGGCTAGGAGGACCAGCGACAATTACCGTGAATTGCCGATGATCATTGGCTGTTATCTATTATCTACCTATACATAGGCCACTTGGATTGCTTGTTTCACAGTTATTCTCTGTAAATTGATTGGTGTTGATGTTTGTTGGTAGTCCGTTTGCATTGTTGAGGTCGATTACGTTCTGTAGTACATTGTTGTCTGCTATGGT
>JBKPHJ010000207.1:0-1175 GCA_046729835.1 Thermoproteota archaeon | reverse complement strand
GTTCTAAATGCCTCAATAATTTTTTCGACATCTTTAAAGAGACTTGCTAGGGATGCATATGCACCTGCTATGTAGACTGGACTATTCTCATCAGTGAGGGCAACAGCGTGTTCTTCTGGAAGAGAGTATGTGCGATTAACTGCGTTATATGTAACAAATCCTCCAGCAGCCTGACCAGCGAGCCATTCTTTTATTATTCGTGGATGCGTCCCTGTTTTTTTTGCGTTTCCGGTGTTAATTCACCTGCTCCTGCCATTGCTTTAAACAATCCGAGTCTATCGCCAATGAAAATGGTTAATGCACTTGTTGCTGCGCCCCATTCATTCACTACTTTACAATAAATTCCTGTAGCCTTGTTTCATCCAGTGATTTCATTGACATTTGTATTTCCTCTCCCCTTGGAATCTAAAAACGGTACTGCTGATGTATTAAGATTTCTTTATTGTTTTGCCTTTCACCAATAATACAAGGTAGAGGGTTATACAAAGATAGATTGTGACCAAATAAAAGATGATCCACAAGATTTAGAACATGAAGCACTACAGGAAGAAAATAGAAGAAATTGTTATGATGATGGATATGAGGACGGCAAAAATAGTAATTCTTTCAATAATGACAGAGATAGCTTATGCTCTGAATACGGCAGTGCGTACGAAGTTGGATTCAGCGTAGGCTGTCAATCAGTAATTCCCGTCTTAATGGCACGATGCACTGCGTTTGTTTCCTTACTGCAATATCCTTATTCCGGTTCGCGCATCACCAATAATGAAAAGGTAGCAGTATCAATTTAGTCCTCATTATAGTTACCCTCTGTAAGTGAAACATAATTGGATGGATAGATCCAGATCCAGAATCAAATTCACTGTCTTTAAAACTGAGTAGGTTGGCTCAATAAACGCCTTGAAATTTCCTGGTTAATTTCTTCATTTTTTATTGTTTCTCCCCTTCTCCCAGGAGTCTTCATCTGTTGTTGGTTAACTTGCTTTCTTTCTTCTAGCAATTCGTCATTTCCATAATAATTATTCAATCCACATTGTCGCTTTTTTCTTAATTCGTTTGCATATCGTAATCTAAAACTTCCCTCTTCTTTCGTATCTTCAAAATATGCATTAGTTTGAGCTGTAATGGAGTTGAGTGCAGAGATTATTGTTTCATTCTTCAATAATCCCTATAGT
>JBKPHJ010000206.1:0-5605 GCA_046729835.1 Thermoproteota archaeon | reverse complement strand
GGGATGTTTGTATCGCTAGTGATATCTATACGTCAGAGGCTGAACCTCTAATCAAAAAAAGCGTACGAATGCAGTAAAAACATAACACAAGGTGGTACGACATTTTCCCGTTTCACTCTGGTGCAAATCCATGATAGTATGAAATTTGCGTATAGGCGTCTTCAGCCTCTATTTCAGCCATAGAAATAAGATTGTCTTCTGGATCTTCTATAATTGCATGCTTACCAAATGATTCTATCTTTAATCTTTTGTAGAACTTGACTCCTTTACTTTCCAAATCTTTACAGACATTTTCTAGATCACTTACATTGAATCCTAATAACATTGTACGGATTTCACGGATTTTCACTGCTGCCGCTGTCTGCTCCTCTTGTTTTCGATCTCTTACCCGTTTTTGTGATAAATGTAACGCAAGTCTAGTAGAACCTTCCTTTGTAGTTAGCTCGACCCAGTCTTCTGATTCATGCTTTACTTTCATTCCAAGTACATCTTTATAAAAGGTAATCAATTTCTGTAAATCAGAGACTAATAGAATAACCATACCGATTTTTCTAAACATAGTAAATACAGCAGGTAATATTTTCATACAACTTAAAAAGTTTTTTGAGTTGATGATATTATGATGAGGAATCTATTTATGAGAGGAAGTTGGCACTTCAATCAATTTCTATTCGATGTTCTTTCGGGAATGATACGTATTCTATCCTTGCCAATTCTAAAATAATCAGCCAGCTTCTGGATCAGCTTTTGATGCTCCGAAATGCAAAGACTCAAACTATCATAAAGTGATGGAAAAAGGCCATCACCCCCATCAACGTAGACACGAGTACAGTGGTGCCTCTGCTTTAGCTGCATGATATAATCAATTATAGATACTCCAATATTAATTGGAAGCTGGGGTTCATCAGAGCCAGGTCTTCGAAGGGTGGCAAAGTACGGTGACGGATGGATGGCGTCCGCTTATAATATAACACCAGATAAATTCAAGGAGAAATGGAAGACCCTTCTATCATATAGACGAGACATGGGCAAGGATACTACTAGATTTGTTAACTATCTTGTGTCGATGTTTGGCTATATCGATAATGATAAAGAAAAAATTAACAAGATGGTAAAAGATGTATTATCTCCTGCTCTTGGAAGACCAGTAGATGAGTTAGAGAGCTTGCTTCTCTTTGGATCTGTAGATGAGTGTATTAAAAAGATAAAGGCCTTTCATGAAGCAGGAGTAAATAGTATTCACTTCTGGCCCGTAAACGATTACATTGAACAAATAGAGCTTTTCAGTAAAGAAATAATCTCTTCTTTTCGGTAAGTCGCAAATAAGTCTGATTTCCCTGAAACCGAATTTACAGAAGGTATTGATTTCTCTAGGACTAAATTCAGTAAGAAAAAGGCCGATTTCGTTAAAGCTAAATTTGTGAAATGGGTTAAATTCAATGAAATCGAATTTACAGAAGGTGTTAATTTCTCTAGGACCGATCTCAAGACTGGTAAAGACTTCTTCAGCTATTGCCAGCTATATTTATTGGGAGGCCTTTCAAGTATAATTTATGTGCTGCAGCTAGTCATAGATGCTAGTCTAACTGGCAGGTTTCATTTGGACTTAATAGTTTCTCTCCCTTTGAAGTTATTAACCTTCTAAGAGAGGAATGAGTTGTTTACAGCGTAGTGGCACCTACTGATAAAACTGTAGTGACATCCTAAATGCATCAAATATATCGTCATAGCTAGTCGCTTCTTTATCTAACAAGCCTTCACCATTCTCTACCGCAGTCTTCAAAGAAGTTATCGACTTGTCAAATCTTGGGTTAATGGCGATCGAACCAGCATTATATTCAAGCGTGTTCACCATGTCTATGTCCCATTTCCCTTTTGTTAATACGAAATTCTATACCGCCAAACTCTATATGACATTAAAGCAAATCAGCAAAGGATAATGATTAGGAATGATCATCTCTACGAGAACTTGTTACTCTTTGATATTATATCAGAGAATGCCTGATTGAAATCATGTCCAAGTTTTTTATTCAACTATTAATCCTTCTGAATTGTAACTATAAGGATTTTCTTTAGTACGTGGTTACTTATGTTTCCATCATCACGTTGTTCAGGGTTGCCTTAAGGGAAAAGTAAACTCTTTAAATTGATCTGACTTCAAGGGATTCTAATGAGTATTAGTTATAAACGACTTATTACCAGGCTTGTTAAGTTACGGATGCAATTCGATAGAGCAAGGATTAAGGTATTGTCTGCTAAGCCTTCAATCGATACTAAAAGGGATATTCGTATTACGTCTTTTTCAAAGTGTAATGTTGTAATCGATAGTTCTGTTTTGATCCTTATGTTTTGTGATAAATATATCCAATAACGACAATAAGCGCGTCTGGAAAATCATTGCAAAGCAATATTCTCTAAATTAGTGTCTTCATCACTAGGAAGGCTATCAGTTGAAGTAGCACTGTCAGTACCACTACCCGTTGCCGTACTGTAAATCGGAACGAAGAAACCTCTACTTTGTTTGGAAACATATCCATCCACCTCACTATTAGCTGTAGTATCTTCCTTCTCTTAGAAGCATCGGTCAATACTGTTCTACTTGTTATTAGTATTGAGCTGTTATAGAAATGTTGTAGATTTCAGGCTCCGATTTCCAAAACGCTTTTAGCAGATTTTAGTGGTATACAAGTCAACAACTTATGCATGTTCAATGCGGAGATTGCGGATGCTATCCAGAAGATTGCAAACTTAGTAATTCGTCAAATGAATGCCCGAATTGTTCATTGGAAGAGTGCTGTTGCTGGACAAGTCAGAGCGTGCACATTTAGAATTAACAAGATGCGAAATATTCAGTTCGGTTCATTCTGTGTCTTTCCTTCTCTTGATGTTCATTTGCCTTTGCAGGCTCATCGAATACTGCGTTACAATCTTCGCACCAAATGGTGTATTTTTTCTTACTGACTATAGGCATTGTATATTGGAGAATGGTGAAAGCTGTATTTAAGATCATACTCCCAACAGCTATCACCCAAAAAATTAGTTACTAGCTACGCCGCCATGACCTATTTTTATTACTTCCTTTTTTTGACGCTTCTAGATCATGATGAAAACAGGAAAAATCTCAATACAATAATAATCAATGCAATAATAACAATATCCACATAGTTGACAGATAGGATTTGAGAGCGTAGGAAGAAATTCGGAATAGCAGTTAAGGCATTTCATCTTTTGCTATTCTAATCTCCAAAGGGCATTATCAATTTGTTACTTGCCTCATTGGAATGTAGAAGTAATAATCTATAATTGTTGCCCGAACATCTGTATGTAATATGGGAAGACTCCTTATAGGCTGTTCTGGTTGGAATTACGGTGGTTTACCAGAAGAAGATGGAGGATGGATAGGTGTATTTTATCCAGACAAAGAAACTAAGAGATTACGATACTATTCTGAATTCTTCGATACTGCAGAGATGGATGCCACATTCTATGAACGATTCTATAACAACATGACAAAAGGTACATTTATTGGAATGAACAAGGCAACTCCAGCGGCTTTCAGTTTTCAGTTAAAGTTCCAGAACCATTACTCACAAAAAAAGATTGGATGTTGAGAAGGATGTTATAAAAGATTTTGAAGGTTTTCTTGAAAAGATCTCGCCGTTAAGGAACAGCAACAAACTAGGAGCAATATTAATACAACTACCGCCAAGCTTTACCGTTAATGAATTTAAGAATGTAGAATCATTCTTGGATAAATTATCAACTTTTCCTAGTAGGAATAGCGAGAGTGTCCATGAGTACGAAGGTGGTACTAGCGATAATTATCAATATGCACTTGAATTCAGACATCCATCATGGAAGACAGAAGGTCCGTGGGAATTACTAAGACATTATAATATTGCTGCGGTAATAACAGATTCGCCAGCAAAAGAAAATCTTGAATTTCTATCTGAAACCACAGTAACTACAGCCGATCATTCTTTTGTCAGGTTTCATGGAAGAAATGTTAAAGGTCACTATTGGTATAATTATCTTTACGACAAGGAAGAACTAGAACCTTGGGTTGAAAAAATAGACAAGATAAAAGAGCAAACCAAAGCTCTTAGGGTATACTTTAACAATCATTATGGAGGCAAAGCTGTCATTAATGCATTAGAATTCAAGGAATTGATTGGGATCAAGCTATCAGAAAAGGAAGCAAGTATATTAGAAAATGCTAAATCATATTTGAGAAGAGTGAATGTATAATACTATATGACATTAAATCACGGTCTTGATATGGAATATTATCATCTGCAGGGTGGTTTTCCTATCTTCTTGTATTCTGCTGCGCCTTCCTTGGACTAAATTATTTTACCTCTGACTCTAATCATTTGCTTATAGGCTGATATAGGTATTTGCATTCAATAATATTAGGTAGGTATCTCAATTACTTGAAGAATAATAACAAGGAAGACGATAAAGATATAATAGATTTAACCCATTTAACAAATGCTATATCTAAAAAGACCGGCTACATCTGCAAAAGCTGTGATAATACGAGGCTAATAGACTACTCGCAAGGGCAGCTGTACAATTCATTTGCAGGTAAGTGTTACATCTGCCCTAACTGCGGCAAGATTTATGTTTCGTCACTGGAGAAGCTGCCGCATGCACCCAGCGAAGTTAGATCTAGTCTGGGTCAGAATGATAATCCATCATCAGAATTAATTTTTGAAACGATAGCAG
The DNA here is from genome assembly GCA_046729835.1 of Thermoproteota archaeon. GTDB lineage: Archaea > Thermoproteota > Nitrososphaeria > Nitrososphaerales > Nitrososphaeraceae > TH5896. The sequence goes on along the minus strand of JBKPHJ010000206.1, from coordinate 877 downwards.
AAGATAGAGGTACTGTTTCAAGATTCTTTGATAATATAATCTAGTTTTATTTCTGCGAATTCTATTAGCTGCCTAACGACTTTCTCAGCGCCTATCTCGATTGTCTTATATCACTTCTGCCATTCAGGAGCTAACTATTATTCCATGAACGAGAAGGCTGAAACTCCCTATAAGGTTCTAGATAAAATCCTTTTAACATAATCAATTCTGACTGTATTTATCATATCAAATTAAAACTTAGGGAGAGAGCAAAATTTATCCTCTGGTACAGGATACAAGTTTTGCAAAAATGTATAAGGAGTTATTGAAAACCTTATTGGTATGCCCGCTAACGATACCTTAAATCTCGATTTAAAGATACTTGAAGCTTATACTAGGGATGTTGGTAGAGGGATTGCCCGTATTGATTATGACTCTAGAGCATATGCGTATTTATTATATATAACGACGCTGCTTTTAGTATGTACTATATGTTTATCACCTTCATCATCTTCTCCGAATGTCGCATTTAGTACCTCATCACCAATTTCTCTACTTGCAACGCCAATGATAACATAAACGGTTTTGCCTGCGCAATAATAATAATAATTCGTTTGTACAAGTTATGATTTATTGACAAGACATTATAAATGGATGCTAGTTGTGTATAGTAGATTTACTTCTTTATTTGGCAGTTAACATTTGTCGTAATTCTTAAAAAAGAACAAAGGATAAGAAACCTTACTTAGTTGAAGGTTTTTATAGTTTAAGGTACAAAGCTCGCCGCTATGGCTACTATTGATGAACATCCAGAAAGCTATGGTTGGTGGATAAATGAGCTACAATCATTAGGTATAGCAGATGCGAAAAGATCTGATGAGCTAGATAATGACAATAG
>JBKPHJ010000205.1:0-2951 GCA_046729835.1 Thermoproteota archaeon | reverse complement strand
TGGCAGGCAGACTCCGCTATTTATGAATTTAGAAACGGTCAGAGATTAACCACCGGGTACCCTATATTTATTCAACACGCGCGCAAGAGTACTTTAACTTTTTAATAACTCCAATGAGAGATATCTATGCACAAGTTAATGAGGTTCTATTTACTGAAAGATTAAAGATGTCTTCATTAATTGCTGGAGCTACTGCTGCGATCGTAGTGTTAATGGTATTCCTAATTAAATGGAATAGCATCCTGAATAATCAGGTAAAAAGAAGAACAAGAGAATTACAAGAATCAAACGAACAGCTCAAAAATCATGATAAATTGCAAAAAGAGTTTATTAATACGGCAGCGCATGAACTACGAACGCCAATTCAGCCTATACTTGGTCTATCTGAATTTCTGAGTTCTGAAACAAAAGACCGTGAACAACGCAAATTACTAGATATTATAACTAGAAATGCGAACAGACTGCAAAGACTAGCAGAAGACATATTAGATGTTTCCAGAATTGAAAGTAATAATCTTCCAATTAAGAAGGAACATTTTGATATTAATGATCTTATTCAAAGCATAATACAAGATTATCTAAATCGAATAGAAAGAGAAAACAATGAGTCTTCACATATAGATATCTCATTTGAACATAAAGAAGACGTTATCTTAGTGGACGCCGACAAACTAAGGCTTGGACAAGTGATCTCTAATCTTTTAGATAATTCTGTTAAATTTACCGAATCTAGACGGGGAGGAGGAAGAAAGTTCATAAGTATAGTTTCAGAAAAGAAGGATGATCGGGTCATAGTAAATATTAAGGATACAGGGACAGGCATAGACCCTGAAGTAATACCCAGACTATTTTCGAGGTTTGCTTCAAAGTCATTCTCCGGAACTGGCTTAGGTCTATTCATATGCAAAAACATAGTCGAATCACAAGGCGGTACAATTTCAGGCCAAAATAATCTTGATGGCATTGGAGCGACTTTTTCATTTAGCATTCCGTTGGATAAAAAGTTTTAACTCCGGAATAATCTCTAATATTCTTGACTGTAGACATCAACATAGCTATTTTCCATTGGGCAAATCATCATATGATCTGATAGTCTTTGACATGTTACAAGATTTAAATAATAGAAAATAAGGTCTTTGATAGCATCAACCAAGATATCTTAAGGCTAAAAGGAATTACAAGCCGTAAAAATCAGAACACTTATTTTGATTTAAAAGCTTGTACTGACTTTCTCAAGATATCATGCATTATTTAGACATATTTCTACTATGGATATAGACTTCAAATAAGTTTTTACCTTTGCTGTTATACTTTATTTTAGATTTACTTGTTAAAGAGTAATGCGCCTGTTTATTTCAACAAATTTAATCCTATGAAAGTCTTCGTTGTTGAGGAAGACATTTGTATTTCTATATGGCTCGAAAGCCTGATAATTTCTAGTCGATTCTCTTTAACACAACGACGTACATGTATATGTATAATATATCATTATTAGTAACTTCCAGATCTCGTGGAGCTGATATCACGAAGATATTTTATCAATATGTGTAGAGAGCTTGGATAGAATCTGTGATTTAGAAGTAGCTCCTATAATACCATCCACTGCTTTTCCATTTTTAAATATAGCTATTGTAGGAATTCTTTGTATGCCGAAGGTACCTGCTATCATTGGATTCTCATCTACATTAAGCTTCCCAAATACTGCTTTTCCAGTCAATTCTTTCGATAGCTCTTCTATTACAGGAGATACCATTCTGCATGGTCCACACCAAGGGGCCCAGAAGTCAACGATTAGTAAGGGATATTTACTGACCGTGTCATTGAAATTGTAATCTGTTAGGACAATAGGAGTAGTAGTAGTGACTGATTGGTTAGCACCGTCATTTCTTTTTGTTCTAGTAGCAAATTCATTCATTTTTCGCTCCATTATCCTTTCTAATTCCTCATCATGTCCATTAACCTTGTCATTAATGCTATTACTATAATATCTCACGATCTTCATATCACCTATAAAATGTAGTACAATTCCATTTATTAAGGATTACGCTTTTGCCAAAAATGTACAAAACCTTTTATTATACTTTATGTTATGTTAGTACTAAATAATAAAGATGGAAAGGTCTACATGAACTCTATTAACCTGTTTATGGATACTGATTGTACTTGTAGGAATTTGCTAGAAAGTATTTATAATTTATCATCTTCTGACATAGATATATTGATATTATTACTTAGATCAGAAAAGCCCCTTACTTTAGAGATACTCTCTAAACAGATGAGAAAGGATAAAGGAACAGTGTTTAGATCATTACAGAAGTTGGTAAGTATTGGATTTTGTATGAAAGAGAACAGAAATCTAAGAGGTGGCGGTCAATATCATGTCTATCATGCAGCGAGCATCGATTTGATAGAGAAAGCTACAGAACATAGACTAAAAGAAATACAACAATCATTATCTAAGTTGATAAGAAGATTTAAAGAAGATATTCAACAAATGATAGAGCAATAAGTTATGTAAAATTTAGAAGATAGAAATAAATGAATACAAGTAAAACAAATCTATGAATATGAATAGCTACAATGATCTACAATGATCAACACATTTAGATCATTATTTCATAAAGGCGATATCAATAATCATAATAATACTATCATATCATTCCCAATGAACACTCAATTCAGCATCTTAAAAATAGAGTTAAAACAAATCCTATCATTGCTTATATGATCATAACTAAAAGAAATTATCCGATTATTAAGAACAAACCCAGCATCGACGGTAACGACTAGCAGATCATAGATATTAAATTTAGTCGACGATTTGAATCCGCTATCCATTATTCGGAGTATTAGTATCGTCAACGATAAATAATGCAAGAACGATGTGAAACAAATGACAGATCAAAAAGTCGCAATCATAACAGGCGGCAGTTCTGGTATTGGAAGGGCAG
>JBKPHJ010000204.1:0-11341 GCA_046729835.1 Thermoproteota archaeon | reverse complement strand
TACTTCAACAGTTAATTTGTGATGATTGCAAGAAAGTAGTTTTGGAGAAGCCAGGAAAAGAGTATCTGGAGACTGGACGGTTTCCTATTTCTACAGAAGAAGCCTCAGTCATCGATAATGAACATAGAGGTCATCAATGTCATATTGAGGCTGTGGAGAAAGCAGGATAAAGAACGAACGAGGCATAAGAACAAAAATAGGGTTAATCGAAGTAAGTTACGCTACTTGTTATTGTTTCGTGAGAATTTTGTTCCATCTTTACGTGTGTCGGAGATTATCCGGTTTGCCGATACTTCCCCCATTTAAAGATAATAAAACAATAATAGTATAAAGAATGGTCTGCGTAAAAATAAATCATTAGATTCAACATGCTGAGGAAGTTCAATTGCATAGAAGGTTGTTCGGATTGCTGCGTGAAGAGAAATTACTTTCCTTCCAGAAAATTCGGGAAAATAGGTGTTCTATTGCTTCCTGAAGAGAAGGGAATGATAGAACAGACTGCTAAGAAAATGAAGGTAAATGTTACCATTCTCCCGAGAATAGGGGTAGGAACAAACGATGATAATTCAGGACCCAAAAGTGTACTATTCTACCAGCTAATGGGAATGGACAAAGAGGGGAATGTTTGCCCGTTTCTTGATAGGGAGGGAATAGAGCGATCCCCTCACGGGGGGGCGCGCTGCAAGATCTACGATAAGAGACCACTGGCATGTAAGGCTTATCCTGTTGTCGACTTCGATCATGCTTCATCTATGTTGGATAGCAGATGTACGTATTGTGTATCAAATAACGCAGTGTCGGCGGGTCATTCAGGTTTAGCAGGAGAAATAGAGGCATTGAAGAAAATAATGGCTGATACATACGTGAGCGCAGGGACTGAAATATGGAGATATGCTACAAATGTTGGAGATCCTTATAGTGGAGAGATGCTGCCTGAAGGGTGGATAAAAGCAAAGGTCACTTGATATCTGGTCTTTTTTTGACAAAAATTCTTGATCGCAAAGATCGTCTAATATTCCGAAGCAGAATGGAGCGGTTGTTGCTAGTGGCTTTTCATATGTACGTTACATCTTTTTAGGCTTCAGATAATTTATTGGGATCGACGTTTATCAGCCCCCCTGCTTCGATAATCTTTGCGATGATGGCTGGAAATGGTTTAATCTCATAGACTTTCCTTTCCTGTGAGATGTTAATGATCTTACCATTTGATATATCCACCTCGATTCGGTCTCCTTGATTGACTTGGCGACATGTTTCTTCCTCGACTTCTATTGGGAGTAAGTGCCCACCATCTACGGCGTTCCTGTAAAATATTCTAGCGAAAGATGGTGCTATTATTGCCTTTATACCAGAATTCCCCAAGGCAATGGGAGCATGCTCTCTGCTTGACCCGCATCCAAAGTTCCTGCCACACAGCAAAAGGTCTCCTTCATTAACCTTCTGGGAAAAATCTGGATCTATGCCCTCCATCGCGTGCTTTCCGAGCTCCTTGGGATCGTGGATCTTTAGGTATTGACCAGGGATAATGACATCGGTGTCAATGTTGTCTTGGGAGTATTTATGGATGACCCCCTCAAATGACTTCATGTGCCTACATCCCTCGGGTCAGTTATCTTTCCTTCTATCGCAGATGCCGCTACGACCAAAGGAGACGCTAGAAAAGTTTCTGAATCCACGTGGCCCATACGGCCAGGAAAGTTCCGGTTCGTAGTGCTTATACAGACTTCTTCACTTCCTAGCACCCCCATGTGGGCACCGCAACAGGCTCCGCAAGTAGGGGGACCAACCACACATCCTGCGTCAACAAAAATATCAACCAGGCCCTCCCTCAGCGCTGACACGTAGATAGATTGCGCCGCGGGTAAGACTTCTGTTCTTACCTTTACCTTTTTACCTTTGAACACCCTGGAAGCCGCCCGCAGATCTTCTAACTTCGCTCCCGTACAGGAGCCGATATACGCTTTATCAATCTCGACTCCTTGAATCTCCCTTACTGCACAGATGTTGGCAGGAGAGAACGGCTTGGCCACTATTGGTTCCATTCGGTCAAGCTCGTATGGAAATGTTTCAGAGAACTCCGCATTTTCATCGCCGAGAACAGATTGAAAGGGGGAGTCTGTCCGTTTCTTTACATACTCCTCAGTGATTGAGTCTGGTTCGACGATCCCATTCTTGGCACCCGCCTCAGTAGTCATGTTCGTGAGGGTAAGTCTCTCTTCCATGCTCATTCCCCCTACTGCATCGCCAGAGAATTGCATGCATTTATAATTTCCACCTTCGGTGCCTATGTCACCAATGATTTGCAGAATAACATCCTTTGCCATCACCCAAGGGGGCATCTTGCCATCTAACTTGAATAGAATCGTTTCTGGCACTCTGAACCAGATTTGGCCAAAAGATAACACATACGCAATATCGGTATGTCCCAGACCAGCAGCAAAGGCCCCTAATGCGCCTGTAGTGTTGGTGTGTGAATCCCCCCCTACGTACACTTCGCCGGGAAGAACTAATCCTTCTTCATGAGAGAGTGTATGGCAGATACCGTACTGACCCATGCCATATTTAAAATGCTTCTTTATACCAAATTTTTTCGTCCAGTTACTCAACAGGATAATGTTGTTTGCTGATATCTTGTCGGAGGCTGGGACAAAGTGATCCTCTGTAACCCAGACTTTGTCAGGGTCCCACACTTTTTCCAAGGTTCTTCCTCGCTTCTTCCATTCTTCGAATACTTTTATCACTCCTGGACCTGATACATCGTGCAACATTAATTTGTCAACCTTGGCAAATATGACGTCTCCTGGAGCTAAATTGCTCTTGCCGGCTGCCTTTGCGAGAATCTTTTCAGTTATAGTCATTCCCATTCCGAGGTCACTTGAGATGGATTCTTATTGGAATGGCCATTAAAACGTTCTGCAAATTGGCAAGAATGCGTTATCGCCAGTCAAAAAGGCATGCTAGAGCTTCCAGATTGGAAGCTTATTCATTGTGGATCCCCCCAAAGATTCGTCCTTTCGACCTCTGTGAGGCAATAACAATGACGGATTTTCAGTTCCAAAATAATGATATAATAATTGTTTCAAGCAAATTCGTTTCTATTAGCGAAGGTTCAGTCGCGAAACTGGACAGAGTAAAGGTAACTCGTAAGGCCGAATTAATCGCTAAAAAATTCCATCTTGATGAGAAGTTAGCAGAGCTAGTTCTAAGAGAATCTGAACATATCTATGGTGGAATTCCTGGTTTCTTGCTATGCAAGAAGAATGGGATGCTATGTCCTAATGCAGGGATTGATAAATCCAACATTCCTAAGGGCTATGCAGTATTATACCCTCGTATGCCTTTTGAATCGGCTGAGAGGCTAAGACTTGATCTCTGGAATAGGATGGGACTTGAAATCTTTGTCGTCATCTCTGACAGTCGTTTGATGCCTGGTCGGAAGGGCACAACAGGGATTGCGATATCGTACTCAGGATTCGAACCAGTAATCGATGAGAGAGGCGAAGAGGATCTTTTTGGTAACATCTTGAGAGTGACTATGAGAGCAGTAGCAGATGGTTTGGCATCGATAGGAGTCACAATCATGGGCGAGAGCAGGGAGTCAACCCCTGTGGTCGTTATAAGAGGTTTCCAGGTCAAGAAATCGGACCGACCCATGACCTGGCAAGACTTGGCGATAGATCCTCTAGAAGATATCTATCTAAGATCGTTTAAATCAAAATAAAGTTTCTTAAGGAATGAGCTTTCACAATGACACAGTTTTAATAGTCCATCGTGGCTTACGATGTTATCTGAGCAAATGTCGGAGTTTCTTACAAGCTATCCCCACCGAATGAGTGTAGTTAAAGGCTTACAAGATTTGATTAGGCATGAGGAAATCGAACTCGATCAGCTGTACATTGCGGTAAGAATGAAGAAGGACGATATTATCCGGACTCTTGCATCTGAAGGGTTCAAGAGAGTCAAGCTGGAAAATAAGATGGCATCTCAAATCGGCAGTGGATTCGCAAAGACATTGTCCAAACCTTGGGAGATGCATGTAAGACTCATCGACTTACACCAGCAAGGATTAATAGCGCTTAAGGGTGAGGTCGAAATTTCAAGAAGGTATATTCAGCACCTTACCTCGGTAAGATGTCCGGTGATTTATGAATTAGAGTCCATATTAAAGAAACATAGTATTGAATATAGAATTTGGAACACAAAAGTTCGAGACTATATTTCTCAGATTATTGACAATCATCAAATAAAACTGCTAGCGCCAAGATTGCCTGCAATGCCGTGGAAGGCGATGGCCTTCTTTGGCATGACTCTGGCTATCTGCACGACATTTAAGTACCTCGGAATATGGAAATAATTTTTTGTTTATGATACCCAAAGTCTAATTATGTTATGATGAGGTATAAGCATAGCCAAGATGGGCATTCCAGAAAAGATCAAAGCCATTGAGGATGAGATTCACAAGACTCAGATTAACAAGGCTACTGAACATCACATAGGTCTACTCAAGGCAAAGATAGCTCGTCTAAAGCGAGAAATGGAGGGAGATATTCATGGCAGGACGATTTCTTCCAAAGGTAGAGCCGCTGGATATGACGTAAGAAAGGCTGGAGATGGAACTGTAGTATTAATTGGTCTCCCAAGTGTGGGTAAATCTACCCTGCTCAACAGGCTAACGAATGCCAATTCGAAAGTTGGATCATATCGGTTTACTACTCTAACAGTCATTCCCGGCATGATGGAGTACAGGGGAGCGAGAATTCAGATACTTGATATGCCTGGGATTATCGAAGGTGCTGCTTCAGGTCGAGGGTTGGGCAAGCGAATACTATCTGTCGCTAGGTCTGCCGACTTAATCCTGCTCCTCTTAGATGTCTTTCAGCCTCAACATATGGATCTTTTAAAGAGAGAGCTATCTGAGATAGGTATCAAGGTCGACCAGAAGCCACCGGACGTGTTGATAGAGAAGACCGCGACTGGTGGTGTCTCCGTAAATGCACAAGTGAAGTGTCGTATATCTGAAAGTCTAGCAAAGGAAATACTGAGAGTTTATGGTATCCATAATTGCAGACTTACTATAAGGGAACCTGACCTGACTGACGATCAACTGATAGACTTGTTGGCAGGCAACAGAGTGTATATTCCATCAATCGCGGTTTTGAACAAGATCGACTTGATAGATGCGAGCCTATTGACAGATATACGTCATAGAATTGGTAACAGTTTTATTCCTATTTCAGCAGATAACTATCGAAATATAGAAGCTGTGCAAGAAGCCATATTTCAAAAACTGGATTTCATTAGGATCTTCCTAAAGCCAAAAGGTAAAGAACCGGATCTGCAGGAACCGCTCATAGTGAGAAGCGAATGCACCGTAAGTGATGTCTGCACAAAGATACGCAGAAACATGGCAAATGAATTTAAATATGCTCAGGTTTGGGGAAATAGTGTGAAGTTCGATGCACAAAAAGTAGGTCTAGACCATATACTCACAGATGGAGACATAGTGAGCATCACCAAGAGAAACTGACATCTACTCGGTACTAGGAGTGTGTTGATAAACTACTTCAAGAACGTCGGCTGGTAAGATATACCCACGCGCTATTGAATTTTTGGTTGTCTTTATTATCCTCATATAATTCGCCGCTAATCTTTTTTCTTTTGTTGGTGTCTCTACATTACCCTGGTTTGATACTAGCTCTGCGGTTTCATTTATGGAGTGGCAGCTCAGACAAATACCTTTTCCACATTGAAGTTACGAAAATATTCAGTCTAACTCTGAATCTTCACAGCTGCCACAGTAGTGTAACTATCAGCTTAGGTATAGAAAGTTTTTTTCCGGACTGCTGTGTCTCTACAAATGTACCATAAATTATCCTATTCTGCTGACCATGTGGTCAAGCGACAAAAACCAGGACTTTAGAAAGGTGCAAGAGGAATAATAGAGTAACCTATAGGAGGAAATTAAGGACTTTAATGAATTAGGGTTGTCAGCTGAGATCTTCCCTGACCAACTTGAACTAGATGAAAACAGCCTCAGGAGGTAGTAAATGAAAAGTCATCATCGCCTGAGAGAAAGTGTTAATAGGTTCTGCAAAGGGAAAATATTTGACTCAGGCACAAATTTCTGGTTGGTTGCAACAATTCGTAGAACTAGAGTTGGATACATTCATGTCTCGAAAAAGATGCATATCTCGATATCGGATGGATACGTCAGTAACTTAAAAAAGAGGTTAATTCAACCTTTTTTATCATGCTCAATGGGAGTAAAACGCTGCTGAAAACAAGTCATTTTCACTTTCAGCTCAAGCACTTGCTTGTAATCGGGGTGCTAGCTATCTCATTTTCTACCGCATTTATAATACGATCTTATCCAATCAAATACGGCTACTTTCTGAACGAATTTGATCCCTATTTTGATTATCGGGCGACCAAATACATAGTTGATCATGGCTTAGGAGCCTATCTGAGCTGGCACGACAAAATGTCATGGTATCCAGAAGGCAGAAACGTTCCGGCCACATCCCAGACAGGTCTACATATTGTTGCTGCATATCTATATGAAATATTTGGTGCCGGGTCATCCTTACTGGACTATGTTATAATTTTCCCCGTAGTGATGGGTTCGCTTACCACTGTAGCTATTTTTGCGCTCGTACGCACATTGAAGGGAACCTCCGCAGGGTTATTTGCTTCGTTGCTATTTGCATTCACTCCTGCGATAATCCAACGGGGAAATCTTGGATGGTTCAAATCTGAGCCATTAGGATTATTTTTTGGTATAACCGCGACGTACCTATTTGTGTCTGCGATAAAAAGCAGACAGGTGAAGATCGCCATTCTTAAGGCGATCCTAGCTGGATTTCTCCTTGGTCTGGCTAATGCTTCGTGGGGTGGAATTCAGTATTTCGCGATACCTATTTCAATCTTCTTTATAGCCCTCCCTTTTTTCAGAAAGGATCTGGGAATCCCTCTTGCTGTAACGATATGCATCACCACTTTGACCCTAATTACGGCTGGTATCTTTCCAAGGCCGGGGATCTCATTTGTTTTTGGTCTCCCCGGAATTGCTTTAATGGGTGGATCAGTATTTTTGGCAGCCATATTCCTTCTAAGGAGGTTCACTTCTCAAGAGCATAATATCCGAAACTCTGGGATTGTTCTTGGAGTATTCGTGGCAATTGCTGTTGGTGTGATGATGACAGAAGCGTATTATTCACCCTCTTTCAGATATCTCAATGCGATAAACCCCTTTCTATCTGCTCAAAATCCGTTAACGGCATCAGTTGCTGAACACTTTACTCCGACCATTGTAGATTATTTCATTGATTATTCCATACTGATGATGTTCGCCGGATTTGGCATCTGGATGGCCTTTAGGAAAAGAAATGATATGACAATATTTGCCCTGATTTTAGGATTCACTGGATTGTACGTAAGCGCAACTTTTGCTAGATTGCTTGTCTTCTCGTCTATCAGTATCATCGTCCTGGCTTCGATGGGCCTATTTGATCTTACTAGGATATTTATGGAAAGATATTCCACCTCTGGTAGTCTGCGTGAGACCCAACATAGGGCTGCAAAAGGAAGGGAGAAAAGACGGATTGAGCGACTCCACTCAAAGGCTTCAAAGAATAAACCAATGGTAATATCGTTTGCCGTTGTTCTTATTTTTCTCTTAACAGTCCCTATGTTCTACCCACCTAACATAAATTGGGTAAGTTCAGCAGATGTTCCACCTTCAATTGCAAATGGAGGAACTGGTTATAGATTACAGGTGGCCGATTGGATCGATGCGCTAGATTGGATCTCAAAGAATACCCCTAAGAATTCAGTGGTTGCCTCTTGGTGGGACTATGGATACTGGATAACGACTATAGCTAATAGAACGAGCTTGGCCGATAATGCCACAATAAATCAGACAAGAATCGCAGATATTGCTAAGATGTTTATCGAACCGGAGAGAGAAGGCTACGAAATTGCAAAGGAACTGCATTCAGACTACATCGTCTTGTACCTCGTAGGACAAAGATTCCCGGGTGGAAATGGAACTTCCTTTTATACCCTTGGAAGTGGAGGCGATGAAAGTAAGAAGCAATGGTTCATTCGAATTGGCGGGTTCAACGAACCAGAATACTTGGAACAAGATGGGTTTACCCCCACCCCTAAGTTCTGGAATGACACGCTGCTAGGAAAGCTTATGCCGTTTGCACCTCAAGCCTATGCTTCTATTCGGGGTGGACAACTTGCAGGAATTCAACCTACGTATCAGCCCGGCACGATCGCCTTGTATACTGGAGATTTGAAGTATCCTCCTAGCGAGGAGGCTGATCAGCCATTTAGCCTAGTTTACGCCTCGCCTAGCTTTCTTAGCAATACACCCGGGCTAGTATTCGGTGTATTAGTTTATAAAGTAAATCAGGACTATCAGTTTGATTCGATGGCCTCTTCTGCAAACAATAGTACTGGAGCAACAGGATCAACTAATGCTTCCATTACCGGTGAAATTCAAAACGCGACTAGTCCGAGTAATGGAACCAGTCCTCAGCCTTCAGCTTCAGATCCTCCTCAATCTGCCAACCGCTCGTCTGCGTCTGAGGAAGTGGCTGTCATCAAGACGAGACAAGGTCCCATTACGATTGAATTCTTACCTCAGGTCGCGCCTAATCATGTAGCCAATTTCAAAAAGCTGGCCCAAGAGAGCTTTTACAATGATACGGTTTTTCACAGAATAATAAGTAACTTTATGATTCAGGGAGGGGATCCCAATACAAAGGGAAATAATTCCCAACGAGAAAGATGGGGGACTGGAGGGCCAGGTTATAACATCGACGGGGAATTCAACGATGTACCACATGCTCGAGGGATTGTCTCTATGGCACGCTCTTCAGATCCAAACAGTGCAGGCTCACAATTCTTTATAGTTACAAACGATTCATTGTTCCTGGATGGACAGTATACCGCATTTGGGAGAGTTATTCAAGGCATGGATACGGTCGATAAGATAGCGCGTCTCCCTACCACTTCATCCTTCGGACAAGCAGACCAGCCCACTAACCCAGATGATGCGAGAATAAATGGCGTAAACATTGTAAATCGCAGCTCAACTTCAACTGCATGATACCATAGGACGGCAATCTACAGAATACCTTAATTGTCTTGGTTTAATTAATTGTACTGTTACGTATTCCAGACTGATACCTGTCTCCTCAAATCGAATTAAAAACGTAACACGAGTAAGTCCGAAATCGCGATAATAGCCAGCCCTCTGGAACACAGGAACGGCCCAAACTAGGTCATCGATGGCTTTAGCAGCACTAATCATGCCGCTATCCTTCATTTTGACAACCGTGGCCACAACAACAATGACTGACTCAGCTTATGGTGCTCCAGAGTAGAAGCTTGGTACGGAGCTCAATACTTGTAAACAACCTCATTTTTTTTATATCGTTACCAAAATAGATATTGTCTATGTTAATTTGTCTTCTTGGCAGTTTATCTCATAAAATTCTTGTCTGCAAGATCGATCCTTAATCCACTTCTCCTCTTACTTATGCACCACGATTCGGATCAGACATATGACGCCGTAACATTTATTGAAGAGGAGACATATGGCAGAGAAAAAGTTCGGCTAGATACCAGAGAAATAGAAATGATGTGAAAATGGTTGTCGTACACAGATTTAAAAATGAACGGATCCTAGTATGGGGCCGTCTAAGGGATTCGGAATATTTATCGGTTCCGCAAATGTGAGTATTGTATTACCTAGATATGCAATAGACGCAAACAATTTTCCAGATTGAATTAAATTTACGATGATGATAAAAGCGTGAAGTCTTCAAGCCAATGGAATACCATTTATGATCCATCCATCCGTGTGTAAGTCTACGATTCAGGACCAAGAATAATCAATGCATCAGTTCCTTTTCTCCAAGTACATTCTTTAGTGCAGAAGGAATTTTTTCTTTGTTACCTTCAATAACAGGTTTAATATAGTTCAACCCTTGCTCTTCTAAAATATTTTTTCCGTTAGTTGAGAGGATGAAACTGGCAAAAGAAATAGCACCATTTAGGTTCTCAACCGTATTTGGTATCGTGAACGAGAAGTATATTGGCTCGCCAAGTGCTGTTTGACCTTCAGTCCTGTTACCACTGTTCGCTAAAACGTACGAGCCTGTCTTGTAAAAACTAGAAAAGGTAGGATCAGATAGGTTGATTTCTAGAGGCAGTGTAATGTATGGAAGACCTCTAGCTACAGCTTCATGCTTGTATGCTGCTACGGCATCTAACTGACCCTGTTCAAGAATGGTCTTTAGTGTTTCTTCGGGAAAGATCTGTTTCGGATTTCTATCTTCTCCTAGGATTTTTTGCTTGATTTCTGATTCGTTATAATATCTGTTGGCGAGCTCCGCGGTTATGATCATATAATATCCCTTTGGATCAAGCTCAGGATCGGTTCTTCCAAATTTGAGATCTGGTTTTGACAGAACTTCGTACCACGGAACCTTCCCTAGGCGTGCTTTCTCCAACTCACTAAAGAAGGGGCTGTTAGGAGAATAAGCAATCACCATTTCTGCAGAACCGAACTTTACCAGCCACCCTGCGAGAGGAGGCGCATTTGTTGGTTCCATCAACTTCTTGACTGGAATTGTGCCTGCACTTACAAAGAAATCTGGTCTCCTCAATCCGTCTAAAATCATGTTTGATATCTGTACTGATCCCTTGGGTTCTCCATGATAAGAATATCCAGTTTCAGTCTGAAATGCTGGTCCTAAGCTTTCTTCAAATGTCTTTAGAAGGGAAGCAGCATACATCACAAAGACCTGACCACTTTGTTGAACAAGAGAGACTTCAATATTATTTGCTGTGGTTGCAAGGACTGCCCATCGATGACCGTGTGAAGAGGTGTAGAGTATAACAAGGAGAAGAATCAGAATAAGAACAAGAGATATCCCTGTTCCCTCGATATCAACAATTTTAGAAGTTCTGGCGATATTGCTAGATGATGAAATTTAGTCCTCCTAATAGAAAAACAGAATTAGTCAGTGTTCGTGTTTAAAGCGTAGTAACTTATAAAACTGTCCCCAGAAATAACTAAACGTTGAGGAAACTCAACTGACACTGGATTATTTTATAGGACCGATCAAGTGAGATAGTGATATCGATGTAACGAGCTACAAAAGAAACATCACAGCCTTGATCTTGCGGAAGAAATTTGAATATAATTCACATTTCAGATCACAACAATATCGTTGTCACGTTATGAAAAAAATCAGCAGTTAGATTAACTAATGATGTTTATCATGGTTGCTGATCGTCATAAGGGCAGCGTTCTTTGCGGCAA
>JBKPHJ010000203.1:0-12244 GCA_046729835.1 Thermoproteota archaeon | reverse complement strand
GGTAAGGGACTCGTATGCAATAGTTTATCTTACCTTGATAGGAAAATTCGCTGACTCAGGTATAATGGGGGCAAAGAGGATTCCAGATATGTTAACCTTTGCAGTATAAGCTCCAGCTTTTTCAAAAGTAAAAGGAATAGTCACGATACTCTCTGCCGTATGCAGAGGGATTCCACTCTGTCCAGTTAGATTAGATGCCTGAAATACATTCTTTCCAGTGCTGTTGTCAGTGATTATCAGATCATAGTCAATGTGTGGTTGTATTTGTCCAGTACTAGGATTTAGAAATGACACCTTGAATTGAGTTGGAGTGTGAGCTTTGATTGGGTTGGGTGAGGGTTCCAACTTGACAGAGATGCTCCCTCCGTCAGATAGCTGGGTCCTGATATTATTTTGTGTACCTACGCCATACGAGTCCGACTGTCCAGAGAATACTTGCAAACCAATTATCGTTGCAACAAGGACAATAATAAATGATGTGTCTATTCGAGTTTTAAACTGAAATATTTTATTGGTAGTCCGCGACATCGTTCTTCTACTGGTACTTGTGTTGATCCTATTAATAATTTTACGATTAACGATTTTCTTCCTACTGTAGAGAACCGAATAGCTTGATACAAGGAGACATATCTCATGAATAAATTACCTGTCATAGATAATTAGTGCAAGGGAATAAGTGCGTATTTTTTTCATGAGCAGAGGTTCTTTGTATCTCATTATGAAAGATCAACTTCTACTCCTTCATCCTTTAATTGTTTTTCAACCCTGTCAAATATTCTATCTTTGAGGTCTCCTACACTCATATCATTCTGGTGCTCTTGTTGTAGTCCCTGTGGTCGTTGCTCGGAAACAGTATCATTATTAGCGTTGATCTTTCCGTCGTCAAGACTATAAGTAGAATTGTCTTGTATTTGTTTATCTCCTGTTTGCAGATTTTGTGATGGAGTTATACCACTACTACTAGAACTAAGATTACCTGGAAGAGGCATTGATTGTGCATACGTTACATTTTTTGAAGAACTGCTAGAATCAGAAGGATTGGCTATTGATTGATTATTTCTTGTATTAGAAATAAGAAAATTGCTGACATTTGTGATTCCGGTAACATTAAGACTATTAAATTTGGTCAGGTTACTGTTGCTTGTATTATTGATGTTAGACTCATCAAAACATGTTATCTTAGAGGTCATCTTATTATTTCCTTCGTGTATTGTAGCATATTGAGGTGTGAATGTATAATTCCATGTTGAGTAATCGTCACCTTCTCGTGCTTCATTACCAGTCGGAAAAACTCTTTGATATGGCTTGACATTGTTCAATATAACATAGACATTGCAAGTACTTGTGGAAGTATCCGTAGACATTCCCTCTATTGATAATGTGCCTACTGGAACTTGCTGACCTTGCGAAAGTGAAGTAATTTTTACGCCAGGGGGTGAGGCTTGCTTTTGCAGCTGTGGTTGTTGAGCGTTTGCTATTTTACTTGGAGTACCCTCATGAAAAACTTGGTCTAATGATGAAAATGCAAATATAAGTATTATTAACAATATGATAGTCTGCATTTTTAGCATAAATCCTAGCTATGTTAATATCCGGTGCGAATTCATATAAATATTCGTGAAATAAGTACTGAAAGAAAAATGGTAACCCAAAGAAAGCAAGGTAACAATCAGGATCTTATTTTTACCGTGTCTTTAATCAATTCGTTTCCGCTGGTCACAATTTAGAATTTCCATTTCGTTTGCAATTTTCTAATATTATAACTATAAAATGGGATAATGAATCCAATAGATTCCGTTACGTTCCGATGGTGGTGTATAAGTTCTATCCTCGCATATTAAGTTAAACTCAGTTCAATCTTCGACTGGCCATTGACCTTTAGTGATAATCTCTACTAAATTACCCGCTGGATCTCTAAAATAGATCGATTTGCCTCCTTTATCCCAACTGATTTCTTTCTCAATAGAAACTCCATTTTGTAACAGAATATTCCTTGTAGTTTCATATTCTATTTCCTCTATTTCTAAGGCAAAATGGATAGATGATGGAGGAGTTATTGCACCATGGACAGGAAAAATACCTGTGTCGCTAAGCCTTGTATTTTCGGCGTTAAATACAAGAAGCATACTTTTACCGGCCTTCAAGAATACATATCTTCCCTCCCCCTCCGAGACCAGATCAAGCCCTAAATTATTCACGTAAAAATCCTTCATCACTTCCAAATCAGAACTATAGATACATGTTTCAACTATCTTTCCAAACTTCAATCTCACGTTCCAGCTCTGTGTTTGAGTAATATATAGATAAACATATGCCACATTTGCTCAAACAATCCCGTCAATAATATGGAAAAGGATCAGAGGGTTTACATGTGTGGGCCGTATCTTGTGCGTTCATTCGTTAAAGTAATCTGAAATGACCATGAGAAGAGATTCTTGGAACAATAAAGTAAGGACTTGTCGCCATCACCTAGACAGCATAATGAGTACTTTCATTCACACTACACGAGGGTTAGATTATTCGACCGTGAAAATAAGTATTTGAAGAAACGGTAAAATGGTTGGGATCCCTTTACGCATATGATAACCTTACCGGAAATTCCCAGAATATTGGTCAACGAATAGAGAATCTTACTTGCCGCAAATATTGTCGATCTATTCAATCGGACAAGAGCCCCAGAGTAAAAGATTTGATATACTACATCATTATATATCTGAAAAAGGACGTTCGATAGTAATGACAAGATTATTCGATCCCCATATTCATATGTACTCCCGTACGACAGATGACTATGACGCGATGTCCAAAGCTGGTATCGAGGTTATAGTACAGCCATCATTTTGGCTGGGAGGACCAAGAAGGTTTGTCGGTACATTTGAGGACTACTGGGAGCACATCATTACTTTTGAGACCGAGAGAGCTAGGGAATTCGCAATCGAACATTATGTTTGCATATCCGTAAATCCTAAAGAGGCAACGGTAAGACCATTGGCACTGGATGCAATTGATGCAATGACAACTAAAGGTTATCTTGACAGGGAACGGGTAGTTGCTGTGGGGGAAATTGGCTATAACCTGATAAACGAACTTGAAGAAGAAGTATTCATTAAACAAATGGACATAGCAGCTGATAGAAAATTGCTAATGACAATCCACCTGCCTCATAACAACAAGTTAGAAGGAATAAATAGAATTGAAAATATTTTGAATGCGGATTCTAGTTATAGATATAAGAGAGAAATGATATTGGTAGACCATAATGTAGAAGAAACCATTGAAAAAACATTAAGTCTAGGATTGTGGGCAGGATTATCAGTATACCCATATACTAAACTCTCTCCTGATAGAGCAATCAAAATAATAAAGAAACATGGTACGGAAAATATAATGATACACAGTGCAGCCGACTGGGGAGTTTCAGACCCTTTAAGTGTTCCATTGATGGCAAGGGAAATGAGAAAATCACGAGACTTTAGCAATGAGGAAATCGAAAAGGTTACATTTTATAATGCCTACGAGTTCTTTAAGCAATCCAGTAAGTTTACTTGGAAACCGTAAAACCCTTCAATAGTAGTAGTAGCATTGAGTGATGGATGCCAAAAGAATAATCCTGAATAATCATTATTTTACATCCTTAATTAAATACGAGTACGAATAAGGTCGGATAAAACAGCCCAGACAATTCTAGTAAATGCTACCTTTTGTTATGGACCTATTGTTCGGTGTCTTAACATTTCTAATGTCATTTTAGTGACAGGGTATCATCTGATATTACTGACAAGTAATCGATGAAAATTTTCGTTGTTGGCTAGATTTCAGTCTTACTCATACTCATGTTTATTGGTATTTATGATGCGTTGAAAATAAAGAAAATTTTTCTTTGCTATAGCAATTCTTATCACACTATGACAAGCAGGGCATTTTGCCCATTTTCTTCTTCCAAAGTATTCCCAATCATGAGAACACTTTTCATATGTGCATTTGAGCATTCTGCCTCTTCCTGGCCCTTTTATCCAATTATCCTGTAAAGGCTTACGGGATCTGCGAGCAGATCTAGGAAGTCTTTTACCTCTATAAAATGACATCTCTTCTATGTAGCCTCGATTTTTCGGTTTCGGTTTCAAACATGCATATCTTGTAGATAGAGGAAATGATCGCATTTAATGATTTACCTCTACTCACATCAAGATACTGGCTGGGAGAGGCAGATGTTCGGTATCGTTTCTACTCGAATATTCGAATACTAGCCTACTAATTGTGTTTTAAGTCAGGTCTACTGATCCTCTCCTTCCGCACTATCCATCGGCGCAGATAATTTGAAGTAGCGTCCAACGTGCCATAGAATAGGCGGTAATAGGTAGTTACTTTTATTGAATCTATTTATTCTATTTAGCGGAAGATAAAATCAAAATGTTCTATTCTTTTGTATTCTCCTTAACCTTTCTAGTAGATCCACAAGCTGCTCATGAGTAGGATCTGCAGCTCTCACAAGATCAACATCTACGTTAAGGTTTCTCAACTCCTTATATATCTCGTTATCTTCTATAGTGTCAACTAATTTGCTCAATGCGAATGGCTTTTGCATCAACTCCACTACTTGTTTGAGTTCCTTTATAGAATATTCTAATGTCTCTTTCACATATGCTGAAGCGAATATTACTCTTTGATGAGGATTTATTGTCAGTATTTCTTTGGCTACCTCCATCCCATTGATACTTGGCATATTATAATCAAGAATAACCACATCGTATGGAGCGGCCTTGCTAACTGCTCTGAAAACACCTGTGCTATTTGTTGATATAGACGAGTCCATTTTTGTTGTTGTTGAAACGGGCGTAAACTTACTTGGTAACGAAGGTCCGAATGTCATATCATGCAGAACATCTAGATAGTTCTTAAGACATTCCTCCCCATTTGAAGTAATGGTGACTTCATGCTTTCTTTGCTCTAAAGCCTTTTTATAGAGCATTGCTATGTCGAGTTCGTCTTCGGCTATCAATACCTGCATTGGGTGCTGATTAATGTAGGTCAAGGACATATATTAAATGGAGGTTTAACTTTGTTTTGCTATATATCAAATCCAAATCAATTCATTATATTCATCTTGGTAGTAGTTTATTGAACGAATAGTCTAAACAATTTCATTGTAGACCTCATTTATTATTTAAATTTGCCTTTCTGACAACATCTCAACATCGAAGGAAGAAGTCAAAGATTCAACAAAAATGTCAGCCAAATTGGCTCGATAGTAATCTAATCGATCAGGATCGTATCTTTGAATTGTCTCAATTTTCTCCCCGTTCTTATCTAACACTTCTAACGCAACGATTTTGGGAACTTTGTGTTCCTTTTCTTTTGACATCAATTTTCACTGAGAGACATTATTAATAAAGATTCACTCCTAACTAAGCGCTGGTGTCCACAGATTATTAGCGAATTTTAACTCTTAAATTATCCCCTGACGATTTGTGGTGACCGTTGCTTACGACAGACACAAATGATATTTCTTAAGATGCACTAACAATGATAGATTGTCCTATTTACTATTGGAACGAAGATACAAATAATGGTTTCACCAATCTATGTTTAAATGAATATAACAAGAAATGAACTTACGATGAGCGGTGCAGTATTAGCTTCTTTCGTAGTTATTTCAGCTGCCCTTGTTAGCTAACTATCAGAGTATTCTCGCGGGAGTTTATCCTTACGATAGCGGAAAAGGCGATTATAAATTCGGAACGATATCTAGTGTACAAAACGACCAAAACGGTAACCCGGCATGGGTTCTTGTTGGGCATTGGAAAAGCAACCTAGCAAGTAATCAATCCATTATTGGGAGTCAAGGAAATGAAACATCAGGAGGGGGATCCTTTGACGCACAATTTGAGATGGTAAGACTGAATGGGAGTGCTGGCCACACTCATACTATAACTAGTTTTGCTCCTTCGAATTCTTCGCAGATAAACAATTTCACGGTGATGTATAATGGTACAGCAACAGCAAGTCTGAGAGAAGGTCCAGTTACGGACATACCTACTAGCATAAGCATCATGGGAAACAAAGTGATAAGCATCTGGCTTGACCCTTCAAAGGTGGATAATCACTATGGGAATACTCCTATCTATGGTCTTGTGATGGACGACCATGAAGGCAGGCAAGGTTTGATGAAATTCAACAGCACGCAATTCGGAAAATAGATGCATAAATAAAAAGCACCAGTAAAATAACTCTATCTTTTTCGTCTATAATCGCAAGACATATAATCGCAAGACATTGTCTTACCCAGTGGGCACACTCCCACACAAACACGGATAGCCTTATGTAAATCATGGAATGGCTTTATCCTAGCCAAATTAAATGGTGAAGTTGAAGATATGAAGTAATTCGCAGGGCATATTAGAAAACTTGCTAGAGAGCTAGAACACGAACCAAATGAGTTTGCAGATACTTTCACCCCTGAAGAGATAGAAGAGATCGACAGGAGTATACGTGATAATAGTGAGGATGCATTAATGATACGTTATGGAACTACCGTAGGAGCCTAATTCTTAATTTTCAATCAAAATTTCTGCAGAACTACCAGTTCGTGTACCCAATGTGCTTTCCTTGTTTCTAAATCAATTCTCTAATCGTTACAACGTGCTCCTTAACAATAAGAAAGTCGATAGACACCGTTTAGCTGCCTTGGCTAACAGTTGCAACCTATACACAGCGTATTTTCAGCTAGCTAGCTAGCTTTAATGTTCTTCTTTATATTGCTTTGAATCTAGAATTGGATATATTTTCTTTTTTCTTTGATAGGGTATCTATGATATAAAAATCATCTTTCTGCAATTGGTCTTATGGTTAATAGCAGATGTACCAGGTGCTGCAGCCGATGTTGTCTTTACGATGAGATCTCTATACTACACGAAGGTTTGTTTGCTGGGAACTTGATTGATAACTGTCTTTTTTAATTTCAATCTCTATCATAAACACCTACATCTGATTTTGGTCCAAGCTGTACCGTAAATGTTGCATGGCCATCGTTATCTGTATACATAGATTGAGTTGTTTTGTCCTTTACTACGTCATGAGATGAGGTTGATGCTGCTGCTAGTGCTGTACTACCAGTGCTAGATAAATATGAAGATGATGGAGGTTCGATAGCCAATGTTACAAATGCGTTGGAGATTGGGTTGCCAGAACTCCTGTCCTTAATAGTCATTGTAAGATAAGTCTTTTCTCCTATCTTAACGGGATTCTTTGTATATGAGTATTCTACAAAGAATTGGTTTGGCACTTGTGAATCATCGTTACAATTAACTATGCCTTCAAATAACGATGAAAACTTGCCTCCAGCAATATCATCAGTAATACTACAGAAGCTATCATCATCAGTAGCTATACTTTCTTCTCCGTCAGAAGCAGCTGCTCTTCCATCTTTAGATACATCCATGTCTATTGCAGCTCCTGCGATCATTTGTTGTAGGTTAGTACCCAAAGGCGCCGAGAGTGAAACGATAAGTAAGAGAATTACAATAACAAGAGCAAAATATTTTTACTAATCTTACAATAAATCCAACTCGTATTCATAGAGTTAGATCACAACAATAATAATGTATATTGGACACCGACGTTAACACCATCTTTGTCGTCAATAAATCCAAAAAGAAGCAAATAGTACCAAGAGAACAAGATAAACTAGAGGTAGTCCATGGCGAAGAAAATGGAATGGAAACAATGTTAAAATTTCTGTCTAGAGCGGATAAAATAGACTGTTGTTATGACTATAGAGCACCTTCAATGGTTATTGAAGTTGAAGCATACAGGAAATTACTGCTTCATATAAAAGAAAGAGATATTAAATTAAGATTTCTTACAGACATTAAGAGAGAACGGCATTATATCAATTACGGTAGAAGAACAAGAGAACGAAAACAATGATGGTAAAGAAGTTATAGTTAGTATAAAAGATACTGGTACTGGTATAGACTCGAAGGTAATGCCAAGGCTGTTTACAAAATTTTGTACTTAATCGTCATCAGTGACAAGAACAATCGGAACTGGGCTAGGTTTGTATATAGCGAAGAGTATTATTGAAGCTCATGGTGGAAGGATTTGGGCACAGAACAATGCTCCTCAACGTAGTGGAGCTACTTTTGCATTTAGCCTACTCTCATCTAACTAAGGCAGAATTTAAAATTCTATAGAACTCATGCGTTTTAGCCTTTTTAAGCAGTGAACGATAGCGCCTTTAATCTCATAGCACCTTTTTTTCTTTGTTAAAAAAACTCACTAAAACCTAAATACTTCTTGTATATACATGACGAAATAGGCAGGAAAATTTAAAGTTAAATGATAATAAAATGCAGGTCTATGATGTTATTATTAGAAAAGCACAAAATACGAACACTATCCAGTAGAGTTAATGAAAAATGGCCTTTTCCTTTTCCGTCTTTGTCAAATCAGAGGCTCAACCTATTTTCTATTTCTTCTAATTTCGAACTCAATAAACAGATAAAAGATTATCATCCAGCAGGTGCATCTATTACTAAATCTATTACATCAATTACAAATAGTATTAAAAGAATTCTAATCGTGGATGATGATGAGGACATCGCAAGATTATTTAAGGTAGCCCTGGAACGTGCAGGATTTACTGTAGATGTTTATAATGATCCTTTAGAATCATTATCTAACTATAAGACTGGAGTATACCATTTATTATTACTAGATATTAGAATGCCTCAGATGAGTGGTTTTGAGTTATACAATAAAATAAAGGAATTTGATGATAAAGTCAATGTATGTTTTATTACTGCTTTTGAAGAGTATTATGATGAATTCGAAAAACTATTTCCACATCTGAACGAATTAGAATGTTATATTAGAAAACCAATAAGGATGGAGGAATTGATTAGAATAGTAAAATCACACTTGAATTCTAACTAATCGACATATTATTCGTCAGACCATATATATCAAGCTAAGGAGCTAAGGCAGGCAAGCAAGCGGTACCATGTATTAGGAAAGTTTTGTAAAGATGATTCAAAATGGAAAGTTTTTCTCTTTAGTTTTAACAGTTCCTGAAGAAGTCTTGACGCTCTCTAAGCAGCTAGCATATTACATTTTACATATTCGTATTTTATTCTAGTTTTATCGAGTTGCTTCATAATTTGATTACGATTTTATATAATATCTATATTAGAGATTAAAAAGGTCGAAAATATCGCATATCTACTCAATAATTATGAATACAAAACCCTGTAACCAAGAGTTAGTCAAAAAGTCTTATACATTGACGTTTCCACTTCGTTAACGCCTTGCGTTTAGTCGTATCCAAGTATTTGCTCCCTCCTAGGAGCCTAACCGGGTAGTAAATGTCAGAAGTAGAATCACCTTTTTTCCTTTTATCACATCTCATTAAAATGTAAAAACAGGTTCCATATTTTTTTTCGACGGGCAGACAAATCAAGAGGATATCGAATATCATTGAAGAGATCCGCATGCTCACAGGCTCTGCCGATTTCCCTCTTATGCATGAAATTTCGAATGTGTTACTTTTTTATTCGAATTATTTCATATCCTTATGAATTCTAGTTCAAAGAATGAACATAAGGTATCAAAGATATTGTTATACTTAGTATTTCGCCTGATTGTATTCTCGTTTCCCACCTTCAGAGGGCTTTGAGAAACCGAAATAGCATTGATGGCAAACAGTTTTTCCGTAAAGAACCCCATTCTTGCCACAATTACTGCATTTCCTATCTTGATCTACAGTAGAGTCGAGTGATTTCACTTTCTGAAGACATTTTCCACAAATAGGCGCATCAAGTTTTAAACTTGAAAGAAAACCTTTACCACATTGGGCGCATTTTAGGCTATACATGCTTCCTTTAGGCTTCCATCTTCTAAAGATATTTCCGAACATTGTCTAATAAGGTTAAGTCTAAAGCCATTATTAAAAATATTGAATACATTGTAACACCCTTTCCTTGCAGTACTGAAAATGGTGACTACTACCGCACTTTCCTCTATGTGACTTGCTCTGCTAAAAAGTCTCGGTCACACTACTAGAATATAGATACTTGTAATTGTATCGCCATTAGACAGAACTAGATCTTCCAAAAAATACTAAGTTTCTTTGAATGTTTGTTTATTAATAAAAGACTATTGACTTAATTTCCCATTTTATTATCAATTTTCTAGTATAATCTCAGTATAGAGAATGGGGATAGAATTTAAATTACGAGGTTGCTGATGGTACCAACACAGGATATCCAAACATATCTTGCTGATTTGCAAAGTAGAGGATTGGCGGTAGATAGTACTCATAATTTCAAAGACCTCAGAGGTGGTCAAAGTGGAACCGGAGATGAACAAACGCTGGTTTATGGACTGGTGATTCCTCATCACCAACCGGATCTGGAACAAATACAGGTCTCTCAAATGTCCTAACAAAGTTAGGAGACTTTTCTGCAGGCCTTCCGTACAGCTGAAAATCTTAACTATGAATTGTCGCTGTTGTTTCTTTCATCTAAGGTGGGCAACTGCCTAAGAGATTTGTTGATGTCTGCATAAACCATGATAGTCGACGTTGTTCCTGCTATTCTGCTCTGCCCTTGTAATATTTAAGAACGATTAGCACGATTACAACCAGTATTAATGTAATACCTACAATGTCAAAGATAATCGAGTATTTATTATAAAACATAATCCAAGCGTTTCCTATGAAAAAACCTACTAAAGTTAAAAATAAACTCCATATACATGAGCCAATAAAAGTGAAAAAAATAAATTTGATGATATTCATTTCTGCAATTCCCGCAGGTATTGAAATTAATTCACGAATTCCTGGTGCTAATCTTCCTAGGAATACTGCAAGTTCACCATGATTACCGAACCATGTCTCTGCCTTTCTTATATCCGATTCTGAAAGTATGCGATATCGTTTACCTATTCTAATTATTACAGGAAGACCGATCTTTAAAGCAATAACATATATGATTAATGCTCCTACGGTCGAACCTACTGCTCCTACAATAGCCATCCCTATTGCCGTCATGATTCCAAGATCATGCGTCTGAGTTGCGAATCCCACCAATGGGAAGACCAATTCACTGGGAATAGGAGGAAATAGGTTTTCCAACAAAGCTGCGGCGAATACAGCGGGATACCCAAAGTTAGCAATCCAGCTGCTAATGGTTTCTATTATGTTACCAAATATACCATGTCCAGCTGCATCAGATGTTATTACTGGTGAGATAACTGGGGATGATACAATGATAGAGAGAAGATAATAAATTAGCATTTAATTCAAATCTCCATTTTTCTGAACTTACATATTAAATATTCCATACTTTACATTCAGAAGGTGGGTGAACACGAGAAGCAAAAACATTTGTGACAGCAATAACAATATTAGAATCAAGACTGTAACTATAGGAGATCCAGCGGAAATATGCTTTCGGCGAATACCAAGATCGTGATAATTATCGTTATTTTACTAATTATTGCTATCTCTTATGGATTATACTTTTATCTTCAGGATATCACTGAAGCAAAAATCAGAGATGCTATGCTGCAACAGCAAATTGATAGACAGCTTGACTCAGTTAAGGCTATATCCAAACATATTGCTTCAGACCTGGAATCGATAGTGCTGAGGCTGAGATTATTGGCCAACTCCCCTAGTCTGATACAAGGTGATTTAACAGGTATTTCTGCTAGGGGTCTGCTAAATATGACTTTTAGGGAATTAAATAATATTACTGTGATCGATAGTTTAGATATCTTAGACAAGAATGGTATCCCTATTCTTGCAGCAGGTTCTAATTCCCAAATCCAAGGCGTTGATAAAGATTTTGTTGGACCCACAAACGAGACCAATACAAATGCTAATACTTTATCTGACACATCCCAACCTCGGAAACGAGAATTAGTACCTATGTTCTCCGATGGTTTTTATGGCAATAACGGCACATTCAAAATCGCTCTGACGTACCCGATAGTCGACACCGGTACTGGAGAGTCTCAAGGCTATCTTAGAGCTTCTATTCCAACAGTCGACTTTTTTAAAAGGTATGGTAATATCTACAATATAAGTTCACAGTATCTAGCTGCTCTTGATGATAGAGGCGTACAACTGGCTCATGGTAACAATAAATTGATCGGTAAAAACTTTTTCGATGAATATACTCAAAATTTTACGAAACATAACTCAGCCCTCAACAATCTCATGCACAGAGTAATTTCTGGGGAA
>JBKPHJ010000202.1:0-2520 GCA_046729835.1 Thermoproteota archaeon | reverse complement strand
AGTTGCTCCAGTAAGAAGTACTCCTGCTTGGAAGTTGCTGATTGAACCAGGTCCATTTACTACTACATTATCAACATTTGGTACCATAATTCCAACTTTAGAGCTGTCCTGTCCAGGTCCTGTGATTGAGAATCCATTCATTTTAATTACTGTGTTTGGACCACCTACTATGATACCATCTTCACCACTGCAGCTAAGGTTTGCAGTTAGATTTACTACTCCGCTTACAACTTGTCCACATGCTGGACTAATTGGTACTGCTTGTTGTTGTTCTTGTAATTGTTGTCGTTGCTGCATCGCAAACTCTTCGACTTCACCACTAACACCAATATTAGTATCAGCACTAATATTCCCACTAACATTGATATCACTACTAATACCAACATCACCAACATCACCAACATCACCTCTTCTACCATCACCTTCCTTACTAGGACTAAGGCCGCATTTTGTATTACAGGTTGTTGCTGACGGGCTGGGCTGATATTGTTATTATTGTCATTGATATGACTTCGGTTTGTTGAATCAGCAGATAGCATATGTATCGCTGTTAAACTACTTCCCGCTACTAATATCCCGATCATTACTATTAGTATCGATCTCGTAGTATTTGTTTGATCTTATTGGTACCTTCTTTTTATGCTAGTGCCCTTCTCAAATACTGCAATTGTAAGTAATGATGCTAATGATGCTAATTCGTATAGATGCGTACAGATGCGTCGTAAACGCATTCTGATTTCTCCTTTACTTCTGTATTCCATAACAAAATCGAATAGAACAAGAAGACTAGATATTTATGAGAACCTTCTATTATTACTATTAGTTATGTTAGTATCTATTAAATTAATGTATCTAGTTATCGCTTCAAGTATAACTATGTGATCTTAGAAGTATCCATTTTACTAGAAGAATGAACTCAATATTCAGAGATTTCCTTGATTAAATTTAGATACTACAATCCCATAATGTTCGTTAAGACGTGCGCGTATAGAGAACCTATCCGTAAACATTACAACAATAATTTGTTTGATAAGCAGAATAAATGACATTCACATAATTAAGCCTCATACTATAAATTTCTGTAATCTGTTGCTGATATCTCGATCATCTCTATAAATACGATTACTAAGGATTCTGTATGACACAATTAAATAGTCATAAATTATTGAGAACCATCAATAGAAAAACAGCAGCATCAATCTTCGGTAAGAAGATGGTGTCGATGGTTGACGAGCTTCGACGCAGAGCAGCGGGAATACTTTCACTAGACTCATTTCCAAAATAATGTAGATATTTTAGATGCATCTGAGATCTAGGGGACCATCCAGCATGCTGCCTGAGAATGTGTTCTTTTAGGAACGTAGATTTTTCTGTTAAGGCTGAATGTCTTCTTATATAGGGATTAGAAGTGCATTAAAAGCGTAGAATACAAAATCCTTAATAATGTCATTCATAACACTAACACCAGTTGAAAGCTATTTCTCGAATAAGCTCAGCCGAATCTGTTGGACTTAGCCCTCTCACTGGCAAACGAATACATTCTGTAATGAAGGATGACTCGTTAGTATCTACATATCTGACTAACGTCGCCGTAGTTAATGAGTCAACAGCTCAGAAGTATAATGAAAGACTAAAGAGATTTGGGATGTTTGTATTTGCTCACTACGGTTTACAAATCCACAATCTTGTCACGAAAATTAAAAAAGGAAATTTCGATCCTTATGATCTCCTTAGTAGATATATACTGTATCTGAAGCAAGAAAGCAACAATTCCATTGCCGCCAATTCGCTCAAGAATCATGTTATTACTATCAAGAATTTTTTAGAGTACTCTGACATTGATATTAGTCCAAGAAAATTTAAACTAAAGGTGAGATTGCCAAAAGTAGTTAGAAAGAATAAGGAAGCATTGTCTAAGGAAGATATTGTTGATATTCTAAATGCATGTTCAGATGTACGTTTAAAGACATATGTTATGTTCTTGGCAGCAGGTGGGTTTAGGGCTGTGGAAGCATTATCTATACGTGTTAAAGACCTGGATCTAGAATCAAAACCAGCTCAAGTTTTTGTAAGAGGCGAATATACCAAGACTAGAGCAGATAGAGTCGTATTTCTCACAGACGAATTAACGCAGCAGCTAAAGTCCTGGCTAAGCTACAAGTATAGAAAACGAAGAGTTTGCCATAATGAAGATGGAAAAACAATTACAGAGTATAGAACACCTCCTAGAGAAGAAACCGATCTGGTATTTGCTGTTTACCAAACTAAAAGATTGCCAAATCCTGATGGCATATATGATGATATTGCAAAATCCTTTGCCAAAACACTAGACAGAATGGGTAGAGGAGAAAGAGAAGATAGTAATCAAAATAGAAGACAGATAACTCTCCATTCATTCAGAAGATTTGTAAAAACAACAATATCCGATCTTGGCTATTTTGATTTTTCTGAATATTTTATAGGCCATTCTGGTTCAACATATTGGAGAAAGAAAGATTCAGAGAAAGCAGAGATATTTAG
>JBKPHJ010000201.1:0-2245 GCA_046729835.1 Thermoproteota archaeon | reverse complement strand
GGTTAGTACAGAGCATTTGCGCGATGAAAGATAAATTCAATTATATTCGTACTGATACTTTGGCTGGTGATTCGAGTAAAAATACAACAGAGACTCAGTGATGCTTAGGAATTGGCTCTAGTACAAAAATTGTATGGAAATGGCCGCTTCGCCGCTGGACGGACATCCGATGTCAAAAACATAGGTAAGAGTAATTTGATTCCAACTAGATGATAGTCCAAATATTTATGATCTGCAATGATTGGAGGTTGTCGCTGTCACTGGTACTGTTCAATCTGCAAAAATGTTCAAGGAGTTTCAAAACAATCATGATTGTTCTTTTTCAAGGAAAGTAAATGTAACACTGATAGGTCTGACTTTAATTTGATCATCATCATTCTTGGGCTTGTACCAATCTTGCACTAATCTCTTGGTATCTTCTAGCAATTACTCGTTAGCATAACAAGGTCTTGAGTTATCTCGCAGTAGATGGAACAAATGGTTGAACCACCCCACGCGGCTCCAAGAATTGACCACTTCGATAAACAGTAAAGGAAATATCGTCACCGACTGACTTGTGTCCCTGTATATATGCTAAAAGATCTTCAAATCTAGTTACAGGAATTCCGTCGATTGCAGTTATAATGTCACCACCAATGATCTCCCCATACTCATTTGTGACGCTTCCGTGTATGCCCGCTAGGTCGGCAGTCCCAGCTTTTTCTATCTTGCTTACGAACACTCCATGAAGCCCCTGCGGTATATTTGTGGTATTAACCAAAACCTGTGGTAAATTAGAGTTAAGAGTTTCGCCTATGATGCCGATTCCCGGGTGTAGGTAATAACCTTTTTCAAGTATCGATGACGCCACTCGATTCACTATATTTGAAGGAATGGCTGCGGTCATTCCAGGAAACTGACCCAACGGTACACCGACAGGGTTTAGCCTCCCATAAATCATACCAACCACTTTTCCCTCGAGATCCACCAACGGTCCTCCCGAATTACCTGGATTTACTGTCACGTCTGATTGTATCATATTAGGTATAGAAAACCCTCCAGCTGGAAATGCTAAAAGATAATCCGTCTTACTTACCAGCCCTCCAGTCATGGATGCTCCCGAAGAACCGAAGATATACCCAATGGCTACAACCGGATCGCCTATACGCAAGTTAGTGGAATTACCGATTGTCACAGGTTTAAGGCTATTGTTGCTAATAGTGTTGTTGTTTTGAATAATATTGGATCCAGTGGTTTCATTTGAAAAAGCCGTTTTTCTATCTACTTCTAGAATCGCCACATCGCTGAACGGATCCGCTCCAAGCAGCCTCGCCCCGTACCTATTTCCGTCACTTGATATCACATCAACAGTAGTGGTGCCTGACAGGAGGTGATAGGCGGTGATGATGTGTCCCTTTTCGTCAAAGACGTAACCAGTACCTAGCTCGGTCAAATTTTGTATTTGAGGATTGAACAAATTTGTGGGTATTGTATTTACTATACTCACTGTTGATTGGTTCAGTCTGTCAAACAGGGTTTCAAGTGTAGATAGGTTTGTTGCGTGGACATTAGCAGTCGACATTTCTAGGACATAACAGAGAGATAGCAAAATGGTAATAAACAGTGTTACTAGAACGCTGGAATCCATTTTGGTTTTGACCAATATTTTAATCTTGCATAAGGGAGTTTGCCCCTGTTATAAGTTAAATGGTATTTAAACTCCTACTGTCTTCGAAAGAGAGGCAAGATAAGTGAGGCAAATGCCATCCATGTGCAAATTATTGCAGGGCCTTTAAATCCTCTGGAATATTCCTCTTTGGTGAGCGCCATTAATGTGTAATAAGCACTTGAGAAAATAAATAAGGCTCTGTTAACTTCACGGGTCTCCAGTCAGAGTGTTAACTGTCGGGTTATAGCGGCGTCTTGTTATCTATCTCGATAGCTCTATCTATTATCTCCATGATTTTGTCTTTCTCTGGTATTTCCAAATTGTATTTTTGGCAGTATCGAAGAATCCAGCGTAAAGATGACGTGAGATATTGGAGTAATTCCATATTGACATGGAAACTGCATCTTGTAATTCTTGTATTGTGGCGATTCTTATATGATCTAGACTATCCAGCGTTTGTATTTTTAGCACTTTCTTCACGTCGCTGGTTCCACTCATCCGTTTCTTTTTCAACTACGTCGTGGTCGTTTTCAACGACTATCCAGCGTTTGTATTTTTAGCACTTTCTTCACGTCGCTGGTTCCACTCATCCGTTTC
>JBKPHJ010000200.1:0-21557 GCA_046729835.1 Thermoproteota archaeon | reverse complement strand
GAATATCTGGATACAAGAATTTGAAAGAAGATGGATTAGTCGATTCGAAAGATTATTTTTTTATTTTGACTGATCTAATGATTTTGGCTACCAATATTTTCGACAGTATGCACGGCAGTAAATTGAACTCTTTAGCTATAGAGATTAAGAGATTTCCATCACCATAAAATAGATCATCATGATCATCAACATCAGTAGTAGTGAGCTTGTAGCCCGTTGCTGTTCTTGATGGTCTTAGGGGCCCCTTTCACATACTAGGTCGTGTTCCCAGTTGAAACGTTGTCATCGGTCCAGCCGTCCTTTTAAAAGTTCCATTGTCTTCGTTTCTCCATCCCTAATTGAACTCTTTACTGCTTCCACAGAAAAATCTGTATTCTCATAAATAAATGGAAAAGGTTCATCGCGTGTTATATGCCATATTTTCTTTATTTCTGCGCCTCGCTCCTTTTTGTACTTTCTGTATTTTGAGCGAATTTCTTTTATCCGTTTTTTATCTACTTTATCCGTATCTATAAATTCTTCAATAAATTTATACATCTCATCAATATACCTAAGATACATTGAAATCACTTTAGACATCGTGATATTGAGCTCCGTTTTATCACTAAACATTATATCTCTACCTCTATGATAGACTTCAGGCATGTTTTCTGGTAATTTTTCAATCTTCTTTGGATAGTTCTCGACCAGGAACACTTGTTTATCCTTCACAGCTGAGGCATCTATGACTTCCCTTAATGGTGTATTACTTAGTAGACCACCATCCCAAGCATAGACTCCATTTTCGACCTCTACCCAAGGAAACGCATACATTGGGTAACCACAAGTAGCGAGTATATGTTTTGGTGTTATCTGTTGTTTATAACTATCAAATGTTATAGGTTCTGCTGTTAAGACGTTTACTGCAGTTATTATCAGACGTATATTCGAGTGTCCTCCATCATTAGGTCTCAATTTGTCATAATCAATATACTTGTCTAAAGTTTTTATTAAAGATGTATGATCATACATATAAGTCCATTTCTGTGGTGCAAAATATTCTGGATCTGCTAAAGCATATTCTGCCTTCCACCTCGGTTTAAACATTTTATCATTTCCAAAAATAGCTGAGCTATAGAAAGATCGTAGCTGGTTCATTCTTATAGCACGTTCATTTGCGTTTATTGCAGGAGAAGAAGAATAATTTTTCTTCTGATCTGATGAGTCTGTTGGTAAGTCATAAAAATAAGAATAAGCAGATGGTTTCAGCAGCTTTTCTACAAAGTCAAGTAGTGAACTAAAGGTAGGAGAAAGATTAAGTTTATCTAAATCTACAAAGCTTTCAGATAGTTCTAACCAGAATTGTTCTAGGGCTTCTTCTGGTTGTTTTTCATCCTTGCTGCCAGCTATAATCGCTGCGTTTATGCCGCCGATAGAAGTGCCTGCAATGATATCAAGCTCGATATTATTACTCACGATCGCTTTAAACACTCCACAGCCAAAGGCTCCCAGAGATCCGCCACCCTGAAGTACTAATACATTTTCAATTTTGTTATTCTTATCTTCTCTAGTATTGGTGGTACTCATGATGCTGATGGGGCTGATGATGATGACACAGCGGTATGATCGCTACTAATATTATTCTCTTCGGGTGATGAACTATTTGTCTTATCCTTAATTATCATTTTCTCACTTTTCGGTTTCACTTTTCTTCCTTATCATCTTATTTGCTATTCCACATGATGCTCATAGATTAACTGGTCGTAGAACCTAACGGATTTTATGTTTACAAACTCAAGCATTCCATATCTAGATAATTCCCGACCAAATCCACTGCTCTTTATACCACCAAATGGAACCCTAGGATCTGAGACGACCATGCTGTTTACAGTAACTATTCCTGATTCTACCAATTCTGATAATTTCTCTGCCTTCTCTAGATCCTGAGTCCATATGCATGCCCCAAGGCCAAATTTAGAATCATTGGCAATTCTCATAGCCTCCTTTTCATCTTCAGCTGTAATAATAGGTGCAACAGGACCAAATACTTCTTCTTGTGCTATCTCCATATCAGGTAATACATTCTTAAAGATAGTAGGGCGGAAAAAATAGCCTATGCTGTTAGCCCTCTCTCCACCAGTGAGTAGTTCAGCTCCTGATTCTATAGTTCTGTTAACGATTCCCTCCATAGTCTCAAGACTTTTAGCATTAACAAGTGGTCCTATGTCTGTGCCATCTGAAACTGGGTCTCCAACTTTTAGTTTTTCTGTTTTTTGCACAAACTTCTCAATAAACTCCTCTGCAATATCTTTGACCACAATGAACCTCTTTGATGCTATACAGCTCTGCCCACAATTAATAAAACGTCCCTTTACTGCACCGGTCGATGCTTTTTCAATATCTGCATCTTTGCAAACGATGAATGGATCGCTTCCTCCTAACTCAAGAACTGTCTTTTTTATCTGTGAAGTTGCCCTTTGGGCTACCTTAGCACCAACAGGAACGCTTCCTGTAAACGTAACAGCATTAATACCGTTTGAATCAATAAGTGTCTCTGCAATGCTTGAATCTCCAATTGCTGTTTGGAAAACGCCTGCTGGTACTCCAGCCTTATCAAACATCTTTTCGATTTCTATTCCACATTGCATTGTAGCACTTGCCGGTTTCAATACAATGGTATTTCCAACCATTAATGAAGGACCTGCAAATCTGAGGCCCTGCCAGTATGGAAAGTTCCACGGCATTATGCTACCTATTACACCAAGTGGCTGAAAAGTTATGGTACTTTTTCTTGCGTCTGTATTAACGACTTCGCCAGTTGAAAAGATTTTTCCATGATCTGCATAATATTCTATTGTCCAAGCACATTTCTCTACTTCTGATCTAGCTTCCTTTATCGCTTTTCCCATCTCCTGAGTAGCAGTTTTTGCAAGGTGTTCTTTGTTTTTTCGAAACTCCCTGGCAAATGCGTAAAGAAAGTCTGCTCTTCTGTCGATATCACTCTTCCATTCCAGAAACGCGTATCTTGCCTGCCTTACCGATCTTTCAAGCTGTTCTTTAGTAATTATTTCATACTCATTCAGGACTTGTTCAGTTGCTGGATTTATTGTCTTTAATTCTGCTGCTCCATTCAAGGATTTATTACACCCCTACCAAGAATTTTACCCTCTTTTAACATTTTCAATGCTTCTGTTGCCTGATTTAGTTTGAATCGATTTGAAATAATCGGTCTTATTACTCCTCTCTTTGCTAATGATACAAGCTCTATTAGGTCTGTTATGCTTCCGGTATACGATCCAATTAACTTGTATGCTCTTGTAGGCATAGTGACTAAACTTAGTTTTAGCTCACCACCAAAGAGCCCAACCAGCACCAACTTCGCTCTTCTTCTAAGCAGTTGCATATCGGTCTCTACTGTTTTGGAAGCATTAACAAAGTCTATCACTGCGTCTGCTCCCAGTTTATTAGTTAACTCCATGACAACCTTTGCAGGATCCTCTTTTTTTGAATTCACAATGATATCTGCACCTTCCTTCTTTGCAACTTCTAATTTTCTATCATCTATGTCCATAGCAATTATCCTAGCGCCTGTAACTGCTTTAGCTAGTTGTATAGCCATTAAGCCCAATCCTCCTGTTCCAACAATCACAACATTTTCATCTGGCTTTAGCTTAGCATTTTTTACTGCACCATACGCTGTAAGTCCAGCACAAGATAAAGGTGCACTTGTATCTGTATCTATATCGTCTCCTATTTTCACTAGATACTTGTAGTTTGGTACCAACACATATTGTGCGTAACCTCCATCGTTGTAGATACCTAATGATCTGGGTTTGTCACACAGATTCTCTTGGCCAATCCTACATGCAGGACACAATCCCTCACCTACCCACGGATATACGAGAACTTTTTCATTTTTACTAAATCCTTCTACCTGTTCACCCCAATTATCTACTATACCTGCAATTTCATGTCCTGGGGTAAGAGGATATTTTACACCCCTATCTGTAGTTTTTAATGGTTGCCCGCCTATACCTTCATAATAACCTTCCCATACGTGTACATCACTATGGCATACACCTGAGGACTGAACTTTAATTATAATCTGCGACCCTTTTGGCTTTGGCGTTTGAAGCTCTTGTACTTGTAGAGGTTCATTTACTTTAACAATTCTTGCAGCTTTCATATGATATCCGTTTAATGGTATCTACTATTTACATGATTAGGTTTGTATCTACATTTAAAGGAACCATTCTTTAACTTTTTGTACTAACAGTTGATCAAGAAAATATTCAAGCCAACTAGAATGACGATCTTTGTCACTATTCTCTATAAAATTTTGAATATCTTGAGACTTCTCTTAGAAACGCTATTTAATACGTACCAAACAAAACATTACTCCTGATGAGTGGCAAAAAAATATTAGTATGTATTACATAATAATTCTATGTCAACATCTGCATTTAAGGAAGCCTTAAACAGGTCCAGTGAGATTGAACTATCTGTCATCGGTAGAAGCTCGGGCGTGAGCATCGAAAGGCCCGTATGGTTTGTATATAAATCCAATATACTGTATCTACTGCCACTGAATGGATCTGAAACGAACTGGTACAAGAACATACTCAAAAATCCAGCTATAAAGATTTCCGTAGATAATACGAAAATTTCTGCCGACGCAAGACCGATACCTGATTCGAATAGAGTTAAACAAATTGTGGATGCTTTTAGGTTCAAGTACGGACCAAACGATGTCAAGAAATACTACTCAAAGTTTGATACAATAGTTGAAGTGCCTTTGTCGTAATTATCGCAAATACTTCCCGTTGCATACATCGACACATTTTTGTAGAAAAAGGGATCTCGCTTATCACTTTCGATCGCTTATCACTTAATTAGTAATCTATCGATTCCTTCAGGAAAACATGTACAATTATCGTCATCAGCGAATCAAAACCTGTTATCCAGGCAACAGAAAGAGGACAAATAGTTATTTTTAGAAATGGTAGTGGTCCAAGTCCTAATAAACGAGGAAAATGCTGATAGAAAGTGAAATCTTGAGTATTGCTGATTGGAAGAATGCCACTTTAACCAGTTGCAAGATATGTGCGGTCTGCAGTCATACACAAAGTGAAGTTTTATCAAGCAATAGACTATCGGAATGGGTTGATCAACTTCTGTAGTAAAAAATAAGATACGTAATGTCGATGATTACTATATCATTATCTGGCAAGAATCTCACGCCGTTGGAAGTACTCTTCAAGATTCATTAGAACTTTTCTATACCTAAAATCTTAAGTAATATGCACACGAAACGTTCTATGGTCGAATTGAAGATATGAGTCCATTTGAATCACTCATATCGCCAAAGGTAGAGATGAGCTTTGTTGGTAACCTAGCTGAATCATTTGCAAGAGGGCAGCCATAATGCCCGAATCCTTTCTTGCATTTGTCCCGTACCTAGCTCTGGTCACTAGGATCTGGGTGGGAGTGAACATGATGATTCACGAGTATTCGAAGCTGAGAAACCTGAAACAGGCGGCTGAGGAGACGAAGACTTGGCATTCCCATCGGAGCTACCTACACTGCAACCATATTGGAATTCTTAGGTGGATTGTTCCTGATAATCGGCCTAATTGTTCCGATTATTGGACTGTTTTTTGCTATTTTTATGATCGTAAATGTAGTTATGAAGAAAACAAAGATGAATGCGGCATACATTGCTCCTGGCAAGGCTTAGTACGAAATTGACATAGCCTATCTCATTCTCTCGGTACTTATTCAGTACTTATTCAGCTTAATGCTGCTTTTAGTTGCCTTTGGATTATTTCATGAGACACTGATTCTGCGAGAAGTGGTAGTTCTGGTAATTCGGATTTGCTTTAAGCCACTCAGGTGGAAACATTAAAGTTGTGATCTGTTTGTTCACGTATAGGAGATGATGTATTAGCAATAACGTCAAAAACCTGTGTGACGTGAGGACTTGAGCGATCACTAATGTCCTGTTGTAAGAACCGCTCGAAATCGTGCCTTGCCGCCCATCATTAGATCGAACACCTCTACTGCGCTTTCCAGCGGAAAGACTTCATTCATAGATCGAACACCAGAAAGTACACTAAAAGACATCGTATCTTCTGAATCAATAGAAGATCCGGCGAACCAGCCCACTACTGATCGATGTCCAAAAAAGGGAAAAGGAATGTCTAAATCTTCAGTCCGATGTCCGATTTTCCTAAAAGACATTTTTGCCGCATTAATACTTGATCCTGAGTGAGGCTCAAATAAGAGGAAGATCCCGTCGTCCAAATCGGTGACAAGCTTCAATGCTCTATCCCAGAATTCCTTTTCTGGGGACGCTCGCCTCTATCGAAAGTATGCCGGATTTCTCAGTCTACGCTGCGACCAAGGCAGCATTGCAGTCGTTCGGATGGATGTGGTCGGTCGACCTGAAGGTTCGTATGGTTTGCCTTTCACCTTGTTCTTCAATTTGTTTCATGATGATGTCTCTATTAGATCTCAAATTGGATACCCCAATAATATGTGTGAAGAGATTCTGAGTATTCTATCAATACGATTTGTGTCATAATCTCAAATTAATTTTCTATAGTTAAATCCCATGTTTGATTTACATATCTCCAATCAATTCACTAGAATTGTCGATGATCTAATCTTAGCATCTGAAAATGATACAGGATTCAAAGAAGTTATAGAGTGGGTTGATATGCAATCACAGAAAAAAGGAATTAGCTTTTATGAAATGGTTTATACTATAACTGACAAACAGCTAACCAAGAGAAGAGCAAAGCAATTCCTAAGTGAAAAGATGATGCATCGGCCTGAAATATAGAATAAGAGAGATTTTTAAATTAACAAAGTAATGAGGGTATGAAGATGGGGTTTATCTATTAGCTAGTATTGTTAGTATTTTAATCCTTTTGACTTGTCATTCTCCGTTCCATCGAGACTCTTTCCACTAATAAGTCGGTTTAATGGTTTCACATACTCTCCAATTCCCAGTTCAAACATTTTTGCATCATTGGTAGCTATTCTTGAGAAGTCTTTTGCATTTCTCTTTCGTTTGCTGCATAGAGATTCTTAACGCCTCCATATTAGTCAAGTGCGATCAGCTAATTTACTCATTTTTGGTAAACCAGACCTAGATTTGTCTTTTCGAGATGGTATTAAATAATACTGAGGGGTGGCTACAAACATCACAAGGCTTGTTTGAATACTTACACAACTGCAACTAAATAAATAATAGATGATAAAAGTGCCGAAATCCAGATCGTCAATGAAGCCAATAAGGTAGTATACTGCGAGGATCCATTTGGCAATATCATCGAGATATTCACATATAGTTATGAACAGTTCAATGCTAATACTTAACAAGAAACAGCTTGAACCCGGGTCCTAGGAACAAAAGATTTATCACAGCGATTGACATGGGAGCTTTACCGCTAGCTAGGCGTTTCCAAAATTAAGGAGGATTTAGTTTAGGACTTTCTCCAGATTAAACTTCGAATTATCTAAAGTCCTGATCAGATAATTCCTGCAATCCTTTCTCTGTTATACTCCATAATCTCAAATTCGCGTGGCTAGGTCTGGGTAGTGCTTCCTTAACTAAATGCAGCCACTCCAACTCATTCAGGTAATTCCTTACCTTGACATCTGAAAGTCCACTCTTAGCAATTATGTCCGTCTCAAGGACATCTTTCTTAACGTCATTTTCAGCTAGGTCTGCGATAATATCGAGGATTTTCCTTAACTCACCTCTGATCGTCATTGTCACCTGATGTGACCATTAACGATTTAAAGGTATTTCTAAGCTCTGATCACTAAGATCAGGCCGCTCGTATCATTAGAGTAATAAACCGGGCTATATATGAATAATTTCGATTAGTTCTTTTTCTTGTGCTTTCACACAGTTCCATCGTAGCTTCTATTCTTCTTCCATTATACTCTTTAAGTAGTTCAAATCTTGTTCAGCCATCTTTGCGTAGCTTGTTTTCCAAATTGCGGTAAGGCAAATACCAACCTTTAGAGTAGTTTCAAATTGTTCTTTATTAAAACATATGTTAGTGTCTATTAATCACTTTTGACAATTTCTATCCAAGTCTAGATGCAAGATGGCATCGAACAATCATTTACTCTGGAGGCCTCTTTCCTCATAGATAGAGTGATTATTTTTTCATAATCTGGTAACATGCGTACATACATCACTAAAGATTCCAAGACCGCACTAAGTTTTCCATTGAAAGACATCTTGTGCTCATCTCGATTGTCCGTTGCATCCGGTTTCGCATTACTGCCAACTACTTGCTTTAGCTAACTCGATTGCTTGATGTCGGTCTGTAAAATAGATCTTTTGTCGACAAAATAGGATGACATTGTGGAAACAAGCCATGGAGAATGGCTTGCTTCCTTGGATATCAATGTATTCCCATCAGGTGTTATAAGGACATTACATATTGCGATATGTAGTATTAAAAGGCAGGTCTTTAGTTATCGTATCAACTATACTTTTGGTCCCGTGCATACTTATAGGCCAGATCCTCCATAATATTGTCCATGAGCAAATTAGATAGTGCCAAAATGGAGAAAGG
Organism: Thermoproteota archaeon; assembly: GCA_046729835.1. Classification (GTDB taxonomy): domain Archaea; phylum Thermoproteota; class Nitrososphaeria; order Nitrososphaerales; family Nitrososphaeraceae; genus TH5896. Next base: position 12,978 of record JBKPHJ010000200.1, on the reverse strand, counting down.
GTTTGGAGATGTGGTGCAGCACATCGTCTATCGAGTACCGAAAAAGAATCACGACGCAATGTTGCAGCTCTGCGAGGAAGCTAGTGACATGTTTATGGAGAATGGTGGACTGCACTATGATGTTTTCCAGCTCAGCAGTACCAATGTGCCGATGGATGGCTTTACTAACTTTGCCAACATCATCTCAGTCGATCAGGACGAGGAAGTATGGATGGAGTCGCTGTACTACAGGGATGGCCTGCACATGAATGAAGTAATGGCAAAGATACAAAATGATAAAAGATGTGAACAATCTTACAAACAGTCTTTAGATCTACTGACCCCCCGTACTAGCTTCATTATGAGGGAGTTTGGCCGTCTCAGCATGTAGACTTGAAGGCTACCTTTGAAACAGATAAAAGCACAAAAGACTGGCGCAGCTCATTTAATTAACAAATAGACGACCGAAAAGCAAAGGATACAGAATTGATGATGAGTATGATATCTATATGCTTACGATATTAGCAAGTAATTGCAGAGCGTCGTATAGAAATATCCGTCTCGAGGTTGGCATTATTATTACCTACAATCTGAATAAAAGAATAAAAGACTTGATTGAAGTATTCGATACTCGATACTCTTATTGTTCGTAGTTTTACTACACAGAATATGTAGTGGGGGTTCTGCTTATTTGGGACTTAGGATTTGTAACTTAGATTCTCTGAGAATTTATATAAAGTTTTCCTGTGATGAAGCACAAGAATATTCTCCTTTAGGTGATGATCGTCTTACTCTCGCAAGATAGCTTGTGGTATATGATAAACCTCGAATTTAAAACCGACATTTGCCTTAACAGCTGGGTCATTTGTTCCAAAATTGTGTACAGCTGCTTCATCTTCAGCCTCAACAATCGCCAACCGTATGCTCCCCTCGGATCAGCGACAGGCCCAAAGATGACTACGATTTTTCTGTCAACTAAGTCTTTCCAATATGTTAGATGCTCTTGCATTACTTTCGTCTCTTTTTCAGTCATGTCTTGAAGGAAGGTCGACCGCGGTGAAATAAGTTTGTAAAGAAAATGGCTCATCATGACGTGTTAGTTAAATAATCATATTTGTATGTAATTGAAAGGTATCCCGCTCATTCCATTGCGTAAAGCTTTGAGTTTGTGTACTTTTAGCAATCAGGAAAGTTGCAGTGTCCGGAAGATGCGTGGACTGAATTCTGTCGAGTTATTGAGAAGATACGCAGAGTCCATATAGTTGAATAGATAGAAAGGTCCTTCAGGAAGCGGCAAAATTTTTGGCTTTTCTCTTAATTGATCCTATTATACTTCACTATTTGTTTCTACTGACTTTTATTTATCTAGTTAATTAATAATCCTTATTTCTATATGAATAGCTTTACTACTATCATACTTATTGTTTGAATATCTCGTCTACATAACACCTAGTTTGAAGTGTTTGGTCCCATGCTTGTTTTTAGAAGAGTCACAGCAGCCAACATGACCACATGATAAACACAGCCTTAAGGATACCCAATCATCTCCAATCTTTTCACATTCTTCGCAACCTTTTGTTTTTGCTTGTGTTTCAAAGTTTACCTGTTCCAGATGACTACAAGATTCCATCACGTTATATTAGCTAAATATTATATTTAAGTCCATTAGTCTGTCGCAACTTATTTGATATGTTCAAGGTGGGGGCCATATCTTTATCCGAATCTAAAACAATAGTTAATGAGGTATTAGCCGCTCTGGAAGAAATTAGCCCTAATTTGCCATACAGTTAGAATGGAAAAACGAAAAATTGCGTTACTACATTTAGTGTCATCGTTACGATATTATTTTTATGTTTAGGTCTAATACCAGTAGTTCTGATCATCGAATTCTGCCAGGAATGACAATAATGCAATTAGCTAAGTATTATTACTACTGTCATCTTCATCATCTCCATCTTCTATACCACTATCTGAGGTATCATTAGTTGCTTGATCCAGAGAGATTACTTGCCCGTTACTGGAATTTGTGAGTTTATTTGAATACAAGGTATTTTCCGATACCGCACCGTCCTCGATATACAGAGCAGCTGCAGGATCAGCTATATCTATGATGACATTATCATGTATAATATTGTCAAGGGAATCTTTATCTAAATCTATACCAGTACCACTAGATGAAACTCTGTTGTTGTAAATCTGGTTGTTCTGGGATTCTGAGATAACGATCCCTCTGTCTTCATTACTCACGGTATTGTTTCTGACAAAAGAATCATACATATTCCTACTAAGCATAATACCCATCTTGGTATTGTTGTATACAGTGTTATTTTCTATGGTTACGTTATAACAATCCAAAGAACAAATGATCCCAATACCACCATTATCGTGTACCAGATTGCTACGAATTATCATGTCATGAGTACCTGTGTGAGGGTCAAAGCCGTAATGGATATTATCATGAATATGATTATTTTCAAGTACTATTTCACCAACACCCTTTGAGTAGAAAGCAAAGTATAGATCGTGTATGTTGTTTCCTCTTATTATGCTATCATGACCCCCTTCGTACCTTAGACCAGTTAGTCCTCCACCATATCCTGATTCGTATCCGAGGTGTGCAATTTCTGAATTAGTTATATCGGTAGTTCCTGTCGCATCAGCATTAATAATAATATACGGTCTTGGCGTACCAATTTGAACATCTGTACCATCTCTATGTGAATCTGGACTTAACGTATAATTATTTGTTGTAGGATTCCATGAAGTTATCTTTGTGGAATCAATCTTTAAGCTACCAGATATGAGTATAGGATATGCGGTATTTCCATCTCCAATTATCTTTAACCATGAAGTGTCTGTGGAATTAATATAAAGAGCGGCATTTTGAGCTACCGTAAGTCCAGCGTTCAATATCCATCCTTTGTCAACCGTTTTATCTTTAGCCAGAACGCTCGGGTCTTTAAGCTGGTTAGCAATCTCCGTTAAGTTAGTATTCTTGCAAGTTATTGTTACATTTCTTTCTTCAGAATCGAATGTAACGCAGTTAGAAGGAGAACCTGTTAAAGATGGGTTTTCCATTTCAGAAGATGATGAGTCAGAGGAAGTTGCATAAGTTGAAGCATAAGTTGAAGTAGTATAGAAGGATGTAAAAAGTACTAGGATTAGTGAAATAACTGAAGTCATTATTACTCGTTTATAATCTCAAGTTCACCATTCTAAGATAAAACACTTACTAAATTTCCTTGCACATCAAGATTTGGAATCTTGATAGTACACGTATTCTTAGATCAACTTTGGCGGTCAAAGAAACGGACACAGGTTCATTAAAATGTTAAATAGCTAATCTGTAAATCTTATTATAGTAGCATATGAGTAATCTGATACTAAATAAGAATTATTACCCTTCAAATCAGATTAATATATGCGACCCATATTTATCAAATAATATTACAAATGTCCCAAAATATCGTATAAATAATTCACTATCTTATCAAATATCTCGGTGCAACAACTGTGGAAAAGAGTGGAATGAACTCTGGACAAGTTATAGACACATATTTTCATCATTAGTGTATCAGCATCAACATCAGCATCAACATTGACATTATCAACCATAGACGTAAGGCGATTAAATAAAGTTCAATATTTAGAATTAAATCTAAGCTCTTCAAATCTTGAGGTGGAAATTGACAATGAGGAAACTGACTAGGTTTGCGTCAACGAGTCCATTATTGAATCAAAGTGGACCTTTAATGCCTGCGGATAGCTTCCGATGACAACGATCTTAACGCATGCTTTCCCTGTAAAGTAAGTGGACAAGAACAATTCGGGACTCTATTCTTACCGGTCAATGACTCGTTGCCGACTAGGACCTTTGCTTGACAACATCCCTCAATATAATACAGAAAAGGTTAAATGCGAATATTACCTGCCAAATTATGAAAAAGGTTAACCATGGCATCGACCTGGTAACAAGTGCTTTGCTGTCCGTATGATGCGCCCAACGGCAGCTGCTAACATAAAACATGATATAAATTGTAAAATAATAAAAGCTAGCAACTGAAGATATATGGTATCGAGATGCATATTCCATCCAAGGTAAATAATTCCCTTAACTGGCTAATTGGAGGAGCGCAAGGCAGTGGCGTAGATTCAGCTGCGAACATCTTCTCCCGTGCATGTGCTCAAGGAGGATTACATGTGTTCGGAAAAAGAGAGTATTATTCTAATATAAAAGGAGAACATAGTTACTTTACGGTTAGAGTCTCTGAGAAAGAGATTCGATCGCATGTAGACGAGATTAACATGCTTGTTACATTTGATGCAGAAACCGTGTTAAGACACGCTGGAGAAGTTACTAGAGACGGAGGAATCATATACGATTCAGAACTTGTGGGTAAAAAGATCGAAGAGGTACCAACGCTCGATGACGCCTTTAAGGACAGGTTAATCAGCCTATTGGAGAAGAATGAAAAGTCCTTGACAGTTCAGGGAATTCTAGATTATGCGTCTGAAAATGGAGTAAATCTATTTCGAATTCCGTACTTCCAGTTACTTGAAGAGTTTTCGACGAAAACTAAGGATCAGTCTCTTAGCAAGTTATCGAGAATGATCAATGTCATGTCTTTATCTATATCTATGGCACTACTAGGTTTCGAATTTGAAACGGTTAGCAGTGCGATCAAACTCGTATTCAGGTCTAAACCAAAGATTGCTGAAATAAATGTCTCTGCAGCCGAATTTGCTTACGAATACGCCAAAAATAATCATGATTCAAGTGTACTTGGCTTTAGTTTGACTGCTAGAGATCCTATTCCCGATATGATACTAGTTCAAGGAAACCAGTCTTCGGCATTAGGGAAGCTAACTGCTGGTTGCAAATTTCAAACGTATTATCCTATAACCCCAGCTGCTGATGATAGTGAATTTCTAGAGGCTAATGAAAAAATACCTCTATTGGATGGAAATGAAGGTTCGATCTTAGTACTACAGACAGAAGACGAAATCGCAGCCATAACTATGGCAATAGGAGGGGCACTTACTGGAGCGCGTTCGGCAACTGCTACTTCAGGTCCAGGTTTCTCTCTCATGGCCGAGGCTTTGGGCTGGGCGGGTATGAACGAGGTTCCAATCGTAGTATCATTATATCAAAGAGCTGGACCAGCGACTGGTTTACCTACTAGACATGAACAGGGTGACCTTCTTTTTGCTATTAGAGCGGGACATGGAGAATTCCCACGAGTCGTATTTGCATCGGGAGATATAGAAGAGAGCTATTATGATTCCATTAAAGCGTTTAACTTTGCAGAAAAGTTCCAGATGCCGGTAATCCATATATTAGACAAGGCAATCGCAAACAGTATTACGACTTGTAAAATTTTCGACCAGAATAGAATACATATTGATAGAGGTTCGCTTTTGGAAAATATATCTCCCGAATCTCTTGACTCTACCCGGACAGGGCATTATCAAAGATTTAGGTTGACGAACGAAAACAGTTACGATACCATCGGTTCAATATCCCCACGAGTACCACTTGGAACGGAGAATGGAATTTTTTGGAATACAGGAGACGAGCATGATGAAGAAGGTCACATAACAGAAGACCCGAAGATTAGAACAACGATGATGAACAAGCGTATGGGCAAGCTGAAGATAGCACTAGATGAAATAGGTGATCAGGACAAAGCTATACTGTATGGGCCTAAAGATTCAAAGGCCTTGACTGTAATAAGCTGGGGTTCTACAAAGGGAGCTATATTAGATGCTATGGACAAGCTAATAGAAGCAGGAAAGATGATTAGATTTGTCCAATTGCGTCTACTTCATCCATTTCCATCCGAAATGGTCAAAGCCTTGATAGATGGATTCAAACCGCTTGTTGATATCGAAATGAATTATTCCTCACAGCTCGCTTCATTGATTAATGAGAACTTGAGTGTCAAGATGGATTACCTTATTGTTAAATATAATGGCCGTCCGATGTCTTCCAGTGAGATTTATGATGCACTTGGGAGAATTATCTCCGGAAACGCTCCAAGGAGAATTATTTTGGAACATGGTGCTTGATCTTGATCTTGATCTTAGTGACGATAGAACAAAAGTTCGCTGTCCAGATGTTGAACTGACCCATCCCGTTGCTTTTAACTAATCACTTGGAAACCTACACCATCAGATACGCACTATATCTACATCCTGTTATTGCGTGTAATTATTCTATTATACTTCAGATCATGCAAAGAGAAAAAAGATGATGCGATGTAGAAGTTCTAGCGTCGGATCCATGGAAACTGTTTGTACTTTTTGTAGTATTCAACCAATCCTCCCTCCAATAACATCTGTTGCATAAATGCTGGGACTTTTTTAGCTTGAAAACTCTCACTAGTTCTATCATTCTTTGCAGTAAACTCAAAGATATTTATTTCGAGCTTATCTTGGGGATCTACCTTGCCCTTTATCTCCGGAATTTCGAGTGCTGGCAGTCCGATAGTAAAAGCATTCCGATAAAATATGCGCGCAAAACTTTCAGCTATGACCGCAGAAATGCCTGCATATTTTAATGCCACTGGAGCCTGTTCCCTACTAGACCCGCCTCCAAAGTTTCGACCTGCAACTATTACATCACCCTTGGAGATCTTCTTGTGAAAATCAGGATCGTATCCGTACATGGCGTACTTTGCCATCTCATATGGGTCGTTAGTCCTACTTTTGAATCTGAAAGGTATTATTATGTCCGTATTGATATTATCTCCAAATACCCATGCTCTGCCTTTCAAAATACCATCAATTGTCGTAGGATGATCACTATCGCTATTCAAATCAAAAGTACTTCCTTGAATCAGCAATTCTTCCTTCTAGTGCAGAGGCTGCTACCGTTGCAGGCGATCCCAGATACACTTTTGATGACAGTGCACCCATTCTACCAACAAAATTCCTTGCAGATGAAGATATGCAAATTTCGTGTTCTCCTAACGCACCAAGATGGGTACCAACACAGGCGCCACATGTGGCATTGGTAAAGACAGCTCCTGACTGCAGAAAAATTTCTACGTACCCTCGCTTGATTGCATCTTCATATACTTTAACAGAAGCGGGAGTAACTACGCAGCGCGTATTTTTGTGAACTTTTCTACCTTTTAAGATTCGTGCTGCTATCTCGAGATCCTCTATCCTTCCGTTTGTAGAAGAACCTATAAACGCTTGATCAATTTCTACATTTCCCAACTCCTCAACTGAATGTATCTTATCAACATTATCCGGACCTGAAACTATTGAGTCTACCTTATCGCATTCTATCTCAAATTCATCTTCATATGTGGCAGAAGCACCTGCATGTATTTCTAGATTTTTGTTGTTAGGGTTTATTCTTGAATTTTCATCAAGATACTTTTTTGTGATTTGATCGATGGGAAATACAGATATCTTTGCGCCGCATTCCATTGATGCATTGCTAATACATGCTCTAGAGTCCATAGTAAACTGTCTTCTAATATTTTCATCTGAAAATTTCCATTCTAATGCTTTATAGTTGGCACCATCTTCCCCTACTTTCCCGATATAATCTAAAATTAGGTCTCTCGCAAAAACCCCTTTATTAAAGGACCCAGACAAATTAATCTTTATAGTATCTGGCACTTTCAACCATAATTGACCTGTAGCCCAGACTGCTGCGATTTCTGTACTTCCAACTCCACTAGCAAAAGCAGACACACATCCAGCTTGGCACGTGTGTGAATCTGCTCCCAATATCATCATACCAGGAACAGCAAGATATTCGAGTATATACTGATGAGAGATTGAACCCTCAACCAAAAGACAGTGGTGTTTTAAGACAAAATCTCTTATCAATGCATGTAGATTAGCCACTTTTTCATCTGCTGCCGGAAACGTATGATCTATAACTAGCAAAACTCTTGAAGGATCATAGAGCTTCTCGATAGTCATTTCCTCAAGTGAGCGTATGGCCAAAGGACCTGTGCTATCTTGTGCCATAGCAAGATCCACATCTACAGTAACTATATCACCTGACATAGATGGTGTTGTTTTAGACTTCGTATTCTCTGCCTTAACACTCTTTATGCTTATCAGCTTTTCAGCAACGGTAAGCGATTTATCATCAAGGATGTTTTTGATGCGAGAAACGTCCTGCTTTCGCTGCCGCCTTTGCAATGAGGAATCTGTTGCTACTGCTTGCATTTAAAACACCTCAGACAATCTTTTAGATATCTTTGTTTTACAATTTGGATAACGAATATTTTCTATCATCATAATTCTTGTTGAAATCCTATCATAGATAGCTGTTTGGTGCATATATATTAATACGTAATTGTTCCTAATAAATTTCGGGCTTGTTTCATTTACCTTCTAATACTGGATTGGATAATTACGGTATAAGTTATAATATTTATATTGTTTTTAAAAGCAGAATATATAAATTTATAATCTATGGAACCTTAGAGATATAGTGATGACGACTGATGTTCCCGATGAAATAAATGTACATAAGCAAATATGGGGAAAGGATGCGGATCGAGTTATTTATGGTGGATTAGAAGGGAAAAAAGAGGGAGATAACAATGCGGATCTGTGTCCAATATGTAATTCAAGAATTGATGAATTTGGATATTGCGCTTGTGGTGGTAATTTAGGAATTAGCTAAGATTAAGCGTATGAGATCTGATAAGACCTCTGGTTTAGCAGGGGTGGTGTGCCAGGGGATAAAGATTTACAATCTAGCGCTAGATTAGCTGAGTCAATTAAAACTCAAATATACTATACTAAATACGAGAGGGAAAGAACAAATCGGAATTCAGTAAGGAATATGATATACTACAAAGTAAAAGAAGCATGACTCAAACCGGACTTGAGCGCTAATCTTCAATGAGAAAGGTTTTAGATATAAAAGGCGTCTTTTAAGATGTACCCATCATTTATTGTCCAAACAAACTTTGATATAAATAGTGAACACCGATTCCAGGAATAAACGGCTACGTTTAACAATCTAGCTAGTTGCTTGCTATTTGAACTGGCGCCTCACAAGATGCTGGTTTGGATGTACGAGAGGTGTTGAATACAGCACTTGGTACACCAACAAATACAGAAATATGATTGAACGAGGAGAATGTATTTTATCATTTACTCCGGACTATAAACTTCAGAAGCAAGAAATTGGAGGTGGTCATCATATCGTTCCAATGAAAGGTATCTTCGTGAATAAAGAAATATACGAACTAGATGTAAAAGGAATGTACCCCACTATTGTAAGAAATAACAACTTGTCATTTGATACACTAAATTGAACTTGCTGTGAATATGACCCATCCGCGTCTTTGCCCCAAGAAACAATTGATACAATTAATCAACATTTAGAAGAAAATAATATCCCAAGAAAGGTTGTAAAATATTGGGTTTGTAGAAAAAGAATTGGCGCGTTTCCAAAACTATTAGACCAGGTCTTGAAAGACCGTGAAAAGTATTTGGAGTTACTAAAAGTAGTCACCAACCAGAATCATCTGCTTGTTGAAGAGTATGAAACATGGCAGAAAGGTGCTAAACTATTTGCGAATGCAGGTTTCGGATTATTTGCCAATGATTATTTTGAGTTTTCAAATTACAAAGTTGCAGAATGCATTACCGGTGAGGGAAGACGTTTACACAGGCAAATGGAAGAGATTGCAAAAGCATTTAATCTTGATATTGTGTTTGGATTTACTGACTCGGTATTTGTAAAATCAAACGAAACTGTAGTATTAGAGGAAAAACAAGATGATCTCAAATTAATTCATACTTTTATTAATAAATGCAACCAAGACCTTGCGATTACAGTTGAGTTAAAAAATATATTCATCAATTCTATATTCTATGGCAAAAAGAATAGATTTGTTGCATGGAACGGATTGGATGATGAACCTATTTTAAAAGGTCTAGAAGGTCTTGCTGATTCAAATCCGCGGTGGGTTAGAAAATGGTTTAGAAAGATTCTCTTTGCAATCATCAAGGAGCCTGAAATGAGGCGAGACTATATTGCGTGTATTGGAAGAATCGTTCTTCGAGTTGGAGGAGGTCATATACAATAACAAGAAGAAGATTGAACAAGAACTGAAGTTCAGTCAGCGCATTGATAAGGACAAAACTACTAATGGAACATTTATAATAACAACTCCTAGTTCAGAAGAAATAAACATTAAAAAGTACAAGAATTATTTGTTAAATAAGCTATCAGATACTTTGGAGATTGCAGGCTTTGATTTTATCAGTTTGCGCTCGGCTTCGGTGCAAAAGATTTCACCAATAACTTCGGAAAGACCGGTTGAATGAAAATAATAATATCTTTGTTATTATTATCAGGAACGGCACTTAAATACATAATATAATCAATAGTAACGAAACAGCTATTAAGGGGTCGATCATACTTTAGAATGCATGGGTAATAATACTGATATGTGTGATTCAACTGATAAAAATGAAATGGCTACTTCTGAAGATCAAAGACGTCACAATAATCGTAACTCGGATAACGAAAATAGTGAAATCATCTTGTGCAAATGTGATGGCGGTACTTGTGGAAAAAGTTTGATTCCCCCATATTATATTTCACTTACAATCCCGTCTAATCCATATCGAAGATTTACAAGAGAATGTACAAGCTTCCAAGATGAAAAAAACCAAGAAAACAACATCTTATTTCAGATACAATCAGACCTACCAAAATACTCTAAGAGAGAAACAAAAAATCAATCACTTTTCTCTACAAAAGATCTAATGAGAACAAAGAGACGAATATGTGCCGATTGTCAAGAAAAACGGAATTATGACGATAATATTGGTATATTGTATGGAAACCATTTACGAATGGCCCCAATAGTTTTTGCAGTTGAAGAATATCGCCGACGTCATCCACTAGATACCGTAACTTCTCAACTAGAAAAATATCTCGTTTCTATGCCCGATCGTAGCAAAATACCACAAGACTATTTTGGGGATTGGCTTGATGATATTGATTCAGGAGTACAACTAACCGTATTCGAAGGCATCATCGCTGACTACTTAATGATTGCTTTGATTAACGACTATGACACTACGAAGTTTACTGATCCCAGGGCCGAGCACTACAAGCTAAAATTACATGAATTACGTATCAAATTTATTAAGGATAGGAACCGGACGTCCCCTAATGATCAAGAGCTGACCCGATGGATGCAGGAAAATATCAACAATGGTCATCGCGATCACTGGTTCAAAATACAATATTGCAAGGTATTTGAAAATCTAAAACAGGAAAGAGTAACAATAGAAAATATTATTGACGAAGTACGCACCACCAAATATACGGTAGTAGTACATTTCTCATCCCCAAAGGGATATTGGCTTGAGTACGATATTTAGTCTCAGCTGCAACGAAGAATTTGTCGAAGTCGCCGGGATAAGCTAAATGAAGCACGTATATTACTAAAGTTTAGATTCTTGTTTTTATATGCGATTTCGATTACTATATGGTGATCGGGGGGTAAAGTATGGATCGCAAAGCATAACAAGATTCAGCAGAAAATAGAAAAGAATTATCGACGTGGCAATGTGACTAAATTGCCTAGCCATGAAAGAGTGAGGATTCTTGTTTTCTATGCCAAAACTAAAAATATAGTTAATAGAGTGCCCGAAAAATCCGAACAACAGAAAGACCAAACGATGAAAAGTCAAGAATATTGGAACTCAGGAAGGAAAGTAACGGTCCAATTGAGATGGAAGTACAATTCCCTGAGTTCACTTAAAGAACTTCAAGCCTTATTTTCCATAAAGTTTAACAAAAATATCTATGAGCAAAGTTTACGTAGATACTACATTTCCATCTTTTTGTGCAGCTATGATCATTATTCATATAGAATATTAGTTATTCATTATGATGAGTTATCGATACCGTACGATAGTCTCTGCATAACTCTTTAATAGATTATCATAACACGATTCTGCAAATCGCAATAAGCTCTTTCCATCGTTATCCGTGATAAGATAATCTTCAATATCTGCAGAAGAACTGTTTAGCAAGTTCATTCCATATGGATTTTTCTTGAGTGTTTCCATTACAGCAATGAGAGAAGCGACCAGTAGTGGCTTTTTATCATTTAGTCTTTGATTTATAATCTCTATCGTTTTATGATAGTTTGAGTCTTTGCTTGCGTTTCGGAGCAAGATGTGTAATTGATTTATTTTTCTATCCAACTTTTTTGACTGTTCATTCTGTCTACTAATAATTTCATTATTTGCATAAATTGAATTTCTTAATCCCAGAATTTCTATATCTAATGCTACTTTCTCACCTTGTAGAGTTCTTACTTGATTTAATAAATCTTCATATCTGTTTCTAAGACTTGGTAGACCATAATTGGCTAGTTCTACTAAATCATAAATATCTTTATCTTTCGCAATTCTCAAATCTTTTAGTATCTTATAGAGTCGCAGAATTAATGATAGAGAATATTTTTGCTTCGTGATAGAGTGTCTCCAAGTCATCTAATTTTGAAAGTCTCCAATACTGAACATGCAGGTCTTCTACTTCGTCTGCAGACATATCTAATTCTATTGCAACTTCAACTGATTGTTTACCTTGCAAAAATAGCTCAAGAGCGCGAGCATCTTTCGACTTCTCGGCTTTATCAACCGAATCGGTATCTTCGCCAGTGTGTTTCTTGATCACAAGAGCTATGTCTTTGAATGACATGTGAACAACTTCCGCTATTTGGCGTCGTGTCTTACCTTGTTCATAGAGTTGGATTACAAGAGCCTTTTTCTGATGCTGATTTAGTGATGTGAAATCTGACATAGAGCTTTGAGTATATTATAGAATATCTTCAAAGATCTTGCTCAAAAACATTGTTATCATTTGTTTCTTCTTGATATGATCTGTTTTCAGCTGTTTTGCTCTGTTATTTCTTATAAGATAAACAATTTGACACTTTACCTTATGTTAGTACAATGTAAAGTTCAACATTAATAGATATTATA
>JBKPHJ010000199.1:0-35386 GCA_046729835.1 Thermoproteota archaeon | reverse complement strand
ACACACAACTTCATCATCTTATGAGATTCGATTGGCTCTCCTCTTCAAGCCAGCAGCTTTTTTGTATTAAATAATGCTAATGGTAACTTTAAAATAAACTTTTCGAGGCATTTCTAATGAAATGCTTAAAGAAATGAATTTATAACATTATTGAAGGGCAAAACTTACAAAAGAAAAAAACCTTATTTTAGTTACAACTGAATCTTATTTGTTTGTGAGCGAGCAAACACTCCTCAAATGGACCTAATCTGCTCAAAGATCAGATTGTTATATGTCATGTTCGTTATGTCCGGATTGTTCTTTATCTTTTAAGAACCGAAGTTCCCAATAAGATATTCTACTCATATATTTCACTTCATTGTTATATTTTTTACAAGGTATTACGAATACATAAAATACTTCTGTGCCTAATTGCCTAATATTTATATTTCACAGGTTGATGGAAAAATATGATAAAAGTTATATGAATAAACCTCCTTCAAGGATTGTTTCTTTGTACAAGCCGTATAAAGATCTCTCCCCTGATGATTTATTGAAGACTCTCTGGATTAGCACCGCGATGGCCTTGATACTTTCTCTACCCCCATTAAGCATCTTTGTCATTATCAACTCTAACACAGATGACATCTTGAGCGCCTCACTGACAGGATTTGGAGTGCATTTCTTGATCCTCGCATTTTCAATCAGAATCTGCTCACAACTTGAGAATCTCTTCAGAGAATAGGCATTTGAATCCTCTTTACTGCTTCATCGGAGGTGAGATGAAGTGGTATCTGCCGCTTACATTTAGCACTGCTAAATGTTAAAATGGTAGTCATGACACTAGTTTGTTGACAAGGTGGAGCGTAAGTAGATATGAGTACTGCCGTGAGTATGCCAAGTAAGATCTTTGGGACTGTGTTGTCCCATGGACTTCGAGGACGAATGCTATCGAAAAACGAACTTCATACTCTTGCAGAATCAAGGGACATAGATGAACTTGTTACAAGAATGAAGAATACCGTATATCTGGACGCTCTAGCTAAACTGCCCAAGCCATATACTGCGGAGAAGGCAGAGAGCGCGCTGCGTGAGTACCTTGTCAATGTAAACGCCAAATTGGTAAATATATCAGGGGGATCAGGGGTGTTAAGCGCATATTTTACAAAGCACATTATTTGGAACCTTAAACTGATCCTGAAAGGAAAAGCACTTGGAAAATCATACGAGGAACTCTTGCCAAAGATTAACCTTAGAGCAGAGGAATTGGTAGGAAGAAGGGATTTGGTGGTCAAGGCGTTAGTTGCGCAGGATCTTGACGAAGCAGTATCTGTTCTGTCTGGCAGTGAGTTCTTTGAACAGGCATCTAAAGCCGCAGCAGCGTATAAGGAGAAAGGGGACCTTCGGTTGTTCGATATCTATCTTGACCATGTCTTCTTCAAAACACTAGATAAAGCCATGAAATCTGAGGCTCAAGATCCTGACATAAAGAGGGTAGTTTCAGTTGATATTGATGCGTACAGTGTTCTGGCCGTATTAAGAGGCAAGTATTGGGGTTTGAGTACGACAGATATAAACGACCTGATCGTGACTACGACTCCAAAGGTTACCAGAGAAACTCTGCAAAAGATGATGAATACGGAAAAAATATCGGAGGCGGCTGCAGAGTTGGCAGATACGGTATATAGAGAGATTATTCCTCAGAACGTTTCTGACGATATCGATATCATTATGCAACTTGAAGCAGGCTTCGAGGGAATAGGCCTAAAAAGGGTAATTAGTGCATTTAGATCCGTTTTCAGTGTCGCCATCATGCTCGCTGCGTTAAAGCTCATAATGATAGAAATCAGAAATCTATCTGCTATAATATCGGGCGTAGAGCAGAAAGTACCTCATGATATGATTGTTTCCAAACTCGTGACTCCAGACTGAAAAGAAAGATCTGTACTATTACAAAGATTGCTGGCTGGCTGTTTCCCTATGATAGTCAAAGATAACCTATCATCTCTTATTCTCTGAGCCGAACGAACAGAGGAACTAGCGGATGTGCAAAAGGGATGCCTTTTTGATCTTCCCGATTAAAACCCACCATTACTATTCTGCCAAGCAAAGACTCACGCAGGTCCTTTACCAATTCCTGTTCTTTTAAAGGGCCATAGACTTGGAAGAAGTATTTTTCATTGTGGAATGAGATATGCTGGATGACCGAGTCAGTGATGATAAATGGATCACTGCATAGCTTTTCTAATTTGGGCTTCTGCCTCATTTCCACTGTGATCCGCAGCTGTCGATTAAAATACTTGCTTCTTGTAAATTCAGAATCTATCGAGAGTGGGTTAGTCTTATAACGCTGTATCTCCATATCGAAATCATGCACGGTTCGGCTACACAATTCCAAGATGTCCGGGTATCGTAGATTTGAGGAAACCCCTCTCTTGCTTCCACCATAAATATAGAATAGACCTATGATCTCATCCGCTGAGATGTACGGGAAGTCTCTTTCGCCATCCAAAAATGATTTGATCCTTTCGGGGAGATCTTCAGGAAAAAGCAGACCCATGTACGAATTTGAAACAGTACTCAACGGCAATTTTAGATAGTTTAGGTAAACACGTTTATACATTGTCATAGCTGGAATAAGTGAGGATCACATGTCTTCGATTGCTTCTGGCGTGACGAAAGTACATATCATAGTTCATGGAAGAATGAACCTGATCGATAAGGTTAAAGATCTACTTTCGGAGAGGGGTTTTGATACGGAAAAGATGCATTTGGCAAACTTAGAAAAAGCAGGCAGTAAAGGAGAATGTGTGGCTATGCTTTGGCCGCCCTGGAACCCTAAAGAGATAATCTTAAGTGAGATCACGGAGAAAGCCATCTCATCTTCACAAGAAACGCAGACAGAAACATCAATGGCAATGGGTGCTTGGTCAACTGTGGGACAGAAGGAGTTGTATAGAATCCAGTTATAGAACAGACTTAGAATCTGCTATGATGGTTTGCAATTAGTGATGTTGCTTGGATTGATTCGCTGCCTTTCTGTATCCGTGGCTAAAACCGGGATCATATACCCTGGAAAATTCATAATTCATCGGTCTCACCACGTTGCCAACAATAAATAGTGCCGTTTTAGTAATCCGTGCATTCCGGGTCTTGCCTTCTATATCGCCCAAATTACCAGTAATTATTACCTCATCTTCCCAAGTGGCTCTGTAGACAACCGCTGCGGGGGTTTCAAGGGAATAAGCTCCGCCTTTCAACAACTCTCTGATTATTTCTTTCATCAGGTGGATACTTAGATAAAAAGCCATAGTTGAACCATGAGAAGCAAGATCGGATATCTTCTCTCTTTCTGGAACTGGGGTCCTCAGCTCTGCTCGAGTGATAATTATAGTCTGGGTATTCCCAGGAAGTGTTAGTTCCATATTCATGGAGGCAGCTGCACCAAGCAGCGAAGTTACACCGGGTATGACCTTGCAGGTTATCCCCTCTGCTTGGAGCTTGTCAATTTGTTCTTTAATAGCGCCATAGATGCTTGGATCTCCATCATGCAAACGGAGGACAAGTTCGCCTAATCGTGAGGAGTCTTTTAGTATATCAAAAATCTTCACCCTATCTATCAATGCCGCGTCATACAAATTTGCTGTGTGCTTTGCGTAATCTAGGAGTTTTGGATTTAGTAAGGAACCTGAATAGACAATCGTATCTGCCTGAGAGAGTAAGTTTTTCGCTTTCACTGTAATAAGGTCTGGATCTCCAGGGCCCGAACCCGCAAAGTATACAATAGGATTGACTTTCCTTTGGTTGTTCATTTCTTCTTTGCCACCATAATCGAAAAATACTTTTCTCCTGTTTCGGTAACATTTGTCAATTCCCGAAGATGCGATGTCTTGATTGTCTGTTGTTCTACGGAGACATCCTGAGCAATCGTTATCAAAGATTCACCATCGAAACCGGCATGTGGTAACATGTTTATCACCTTACCAAAATATCTTCCATCCTTTAGAAAAATCACCGTATCACAAGTGCTCGCTGTAGTTCTTACTCTATCGATGTCATAGCATGCTGGAATAATTCCCACGGTCTGTTCTCCCTCAGCTAGACTCAATTTCGCTTCCGCAGCAAAGGAGAAAATTGATGTGACACCCGGTATGATTTCAATTTCAATGTCCTGGTAGTTTTCTCTTAGCTCTTTAAACACGTAAGTCCATGTACTGTACAGGGATGGATCACCAACCGTTAGATAGACAACGTTCTTCCCAGAGTATACTGTATTCGCTATCTCATGGGTGTTCTTCTTCCAATAATATACTAACGATTCCTTGTCTTTTCGCATAGGAAAGATCAAGCTTCTAGTCACCTGATCAGATTTATTGATATATTTATCAACAATACCAATTGCTATACTCGGCTTCCCTTCTCTAGAAGTTGGGCCAAATATTATGTCAGCGGATCTTAACCTCTCTAATGCTTTCAATGTAAGCAATTCGGGATCACCCGGTCCACATCCAATACAAGAGAGTCTCATTTTTCGAAAATGAGCCGTGCAGTAATTTTAAATTACTCCTGTGAGACTGCCAAAAACCAAAATGTTCGCAGTATCAGGTTTATGTGTTGTTGTATCCATTGTTTACCTGAAAAAATCATATCTGACCTAAAAATAATTGATAAAAAAAGAACACTGATCTGTTCATCTAATCATTCTGTTAAGTATACCAGTTATGGGATTCAGTTTAGGGGTTTACTTGCGGAGATAATAAGAACTGGGTTTCTCGCCAACATCATAGTACCAGTCGTCACCTTCCTTGATTTTGAGATCATGACCTGTGTCACATCGACCTCTTCTAGATTAGCATCATAGATAGTAGACAATGCCTCGCAGGCTGACTCTATAAGTATGGTATTAATGACTATCCTACCTCCGTCATGTAGCTTCATGACCCCCATTTCTATTATTCTTCGTGTATTACTCCAGGTTCCGCCTACTACGATAGCATTCACTTGAGGGAGCCTTGGAAGTATTTCTGTCGCATCAGACAAAATCACCTGGGCTGTGAATCCAAATCGGCTCAAGTTGAGCTTTGTTAATTCCACCGCCTTTTCGTCAAAATCAATAGCATACATCATCCCGTGTTTGGTTTGATTGCATATTTCGACAGTGAGGCTTCCACTCCCGCAGCCAATGTCGATTGCCGAGAACCCTTCCTTTAACCTGAGCTTGCTAATAGTTAAGGATCTCACTTCCTCCTTTGTGATTGGAACTTGCTCAGATCTCTCGAAGAGCTCATCTGGAATTCCCGGAGTTGCATATCTCCAAAGCAATATGTCAGTTTAATACTTCCAGTATTTTAACTTGCAAGATTCTGATGTAATCCGGTATATATAAAGATCATAAACATCACAAGCAAGAAGATGAAAGGAAAAATGCCATTAGTGGCTAACTTTTTCCTTTGTGCTTTCTGTACCGTACGACCAATTTTCCTTGATATACCGTATGATATCAGATAAAAAAAGAGACCAATAAGTATTATGATACCTATTACAGCTCCTTGGTCACTTCCGGGATTTATAACTAGACCAGCGACAATTCCACCAATGACACCTAGAACTGCGCGCATATAATAAACTCTATCGAGCAGATCCAATTTATCGAGCATTTCCAATTAGGGTAAGACAGTCTTGAAGCAAACCTGGTTTAATTCCTTGCGGTCATATTCGAAAAGTGTTATAATCGGTTCCCGTTACAGACACATTCGAAGCGAAGATTATGGAACTATCCGGACTTGAGTTACATTATCTAATCGGAAATATTAACGAGAGATTAAATGCGGGATACTACGTAGGCAGTATTTCTAGCATCTCCAGAGAATCGTTTTCTCTGAGAATGCATCATTCAAGTCTTCCTGATATCGCTTTAGTTCTCTCTACAAAGGGATTATGGATTACAAAGATGAAATTTCGTTCTTTCCAAGATAGTCCTATTATTACCAACATGAAAACACAGATTGAGAGAGCAAAGTTCGAGAATATCGAGCAGATTGGTGATGAGCGTATAGCGTACGTCAATTTTAGGCATCTAGATGGACGCGTGAGAATATTGGTCGCTGAATTCTTTCGTAAAGGAAACGTCATCATTTGTGACGAGAACAAAACGATAATTGCTATTCTTAATCCGGTGGAAGTTAGACACAGAACACTAAGGACTGGTCTTATTTACCACCCGCCGCCTCCTAGAGGTATAAACATTTTCGAACTTTCAATCAGGGATTTATTGGAATTACACAAAAAAGAACTAGATCGTGATATTGAAGTTGAAAAGTGGTTTGGCAGGAATGTCTCATTATCGAAGAAATTCATAGACGAGATAGTTTCCAGAGCCAATATGAAGCACAGGAAGTTGAAGGATACAACTAATGCAGACATGGAAATGCTCCTTGAATTGACGAAAGGCATCATATTTGACCTAGGTAATCCGAACAAGCACAGTCCGTTAGTAATACTAGACGACGAAAAACGACCCAGCGACGTGATACCTTTGAGACCGGATTCAATACCCCCGGGCATAGCGGTTGTCAGTTCCGGATCGCTAATGGAGGCAGTTGATACTGTAATGAGTCACATGTTAATCCAAGAGGCTACGAATGCTCGTACGATTGATTTGGAAAGCAAAATCACGGATCTCAAACACGACTATGATCAACAGATTAAGGCCGAAGGGGAGGTGCTTTCAAAGTCCAATGCAATCAGAAAATTGGCACATGACCTTATGACCTCGGCTACTATTGTGACTGATGCCGAGGACCAATCATTCACTAGGACACTTGAAGAACACTCCTCTAGGATAATTACTATGGGGGGGAGAAAATTTCTTGAAATTGGAAATGAATCGATCCCGTTTGACCCCTGCTTACCAAAAATGTCATCGCTTTTGTTTGATAGAGCAAAAGAACTGGAGAGAGGTTGCCAATCGATAAGGAATGCCAAATCTAAGCTTCTAGGGCAGATGCAAGAATTAAGAGACAAGGCTGTCTCAGTTCAGAGAAAAGTGGTAGTAAAACCTCAAATCGAAAAAGAATGGTTCGAGCGATATAGATGGTTCATAGGCAGTGAAGGTTTTTTATGCATCGGTGGACGAGATTCATCTTCTAACTCTGCCATTATAAGGAAGCACCTGACCGAACGGGATCTTGTATTCCATGCAGAAGTTCATGGTTCGCCCTTTTTTATCATAAAGAATGCTTCACGCAATGGTTTTGAAACGAATGAGGAAAGTATAATGGAAGTTGCTCAAGCCACAGTATCTTTCAGTAGGGCCTGGAAGGACGGATTATCGGTTGCGGACGCATATTGGGTTGCTTCTGGGCAGGTCAAGAAAGGAGCTCCTACGGGTCAATTCCTGCCCAGAGGATCGTTTGTTGTGCAAGGCAAAAGGAACTATATCAAGGGGGTTACAATTAGCCTAGCCCTGGGAATTACAAGCCTAGATAAAAGATATACACTGATGTGTGGTCCGCAAGAGGCGGTGAAAAAGAGATCCCTTGCATACTGTGTTCTCTTACCCGGAGGAATTGATCCGATGAATATGGCTAAAAAGTTCAAGGCCGAGATGATAAATCTATTTTCTACTTCTACGGAGAATAGAGAGTTGTTCGAATATTTGAAGGAACTTTCAACCGATGAGGTTGTTAAGACACTACCACACGGTCAGTCAAAGATACTGCTTACAAGAAAAGGCGATTTCAAACCTAACCAGAACAAAATTAATCAATAAGTCCGCGATAGCAACAAGTAAGTCATGTGCAGCCTCAAGGGACGATACAAGTCTACGGGTTAACACATCTAGCAAAGTAATTAAGCAATCTATAGTCTTCAACTAGTGTGGCCGAAAAGGATTCTATTAGCAAGCACCGGGATGCAAACATGACTACGAGGGTTCTTGTACGAGATATTATGAATAGTACTGTTGTGTCATGCCGTCCGGATAACTCTGTGAATGAGATCGCCAGTAAAATGAAGGATGAAAAAATAGGAAGCATCGTAATCATGAAAGATGATAAGCCAGTTGGAATCGTTACGGATTGGGACATAGTAACGAATACAGTTGTTCAAGATATCAAACCTAGCATGATGAAAGGATCTGACATAATGAAAAAGCTGTACACAATAGAGGGAGAAGAGAGTGTTACCGAAGCGGCAAGAGAACTGAGGCAAAAAAACATCAAGAGGTTGGGTGTCGTTTACAAGGGAAGACTTGTGGGAATAATATCTGCGTCTGATGTTATTGCTGTTACTCCTGAGTTAGTTGACGTTGTGTCCGAAAAGGCCTCTCTGATCAGAGGCGAGATCGGCCGCCCTATAGGCAATGTCTCGGGGTACTGTGATGAATGTGGTGAATGGTCAGATTTATTGCAGTTCGTGCAAGGAACTTTTACCTGTGAAGAGTGTAGAGGTGAAACAGCCGTATAGAGATTTAGCGTTCTTTGCAGACTCTATGCACGGAAGTCTAGCTCGTAAGCTTCGCATATTTGGATTAGATACAACTTACATGAACTTCATTTGTGATGAACTTGTTATGAGTTATTGTGACAAGGAGCGGCGTATACTGTTAACATCTGACAGAGAATTGTTCAGAAGATCATTGAAAAACAGAATCAATGTCCTGCTTTTGAAAGGACATTCGGACAAGGAGAATTTGATAGACATCTTCGGTCAATATAAAATTGCGAAAATCTCCTTTGATCCTGAGCTTGCCAGATGTCCTTTATGTAATCAAGAACTCGATAAAAAAAACTCCTGTGACCTTTCGGGTAAGATTCCTACGAGGACAGCGAAGTTAAGCTCTTCTTTCTATCAGTGTAAGGGATGTCTAAAAGTTTACTGGGAAGGAAGTCACAAGCCAGCATTAGCAGCATTAGCCAATTCGATAAATCAAGAACTAAATAGGATATAGACCTGAGTTGGATGTGATAAATAGGAATCAGCATGGTTGATCTGTCCTATGATGTGTATAGCTTCGGCAATGATAATAACAAAAGATTAAAATCACGTAAGTCTGAGACTTCAACACAGAATGAGCTCATCCTCGCCGCTAGAGGGGACTATAGATAAAGTTTTAGCCCAAAAGGAAAGTGAATTACTATCAAAAATAGAGTCTGGCTATCAGGAATCGCTCGGGAACCTTGACTCATCTAGGAGTAAACTTCTCTCCGAATACCTAACGATAATCGAGAACGCAAGGAAGCAAGCAGAAAACCTCAAGCGACAGATCATAGGATCAAATAGGCTATCCGCGAGGAATAATCAGTTGATCCTGATAGAAGATGCGGTTAAAAATGTTCTCGAGATGGTAAAGGAGAAATTGGCCGCTATAAACAAAGATCCAAACTACGAACAATTGATGGAGCAAGCTATATTGGATAGCGTCAAGGAAATAGGGAGACCCGAGCTCATTATCGAATGCAACAAGAATGACGTAAAGCTCGTACGCAGACTTGTAGAGAATATTGGCAAAGAGAAGGGAAGCAAGATCATTGTATCCGATAAGCAGCTCGAAGTCCTAGGTGGAATACGCGCGAGATCCTCAGATGGAGCGCTTACTTATGACGACACCATCGATTCTAGAATTGAAAGGCTCAAACCTTTAATAAGGAAAAACATTGTCCAAATCTTGAAAGGAGATAAATAGTAACATGGTTGCAAAAGGTAGGATAGTCTGGGTTAGCGGTCCAGCTGTCAGGGCAGATGGTATGTCATCTGCAAAGATGTACGAAACAGTTGAGGTTGGTGAATCCAAACTTATTGGCGAAGTCATTAGACTCACCGGAGACGTGGCATTTATTCAGGTTTACGAGACGACCTCCGGTTTAAAGCCGGGAGAACCTGTGGTGGGAACGGGGCAACCGTTGTCCGTTATTCTCGGTCCAGGTATCATAGGGCAAATTTATGATGGCATACAAAGGCCATTAAGTGAGATGGCCAAGAAATCAGGCGATTTTATCGGAAAGGGAATCGCGACCACCGCTATAGATCTAAAGAAGAAATACAAATTTGTTCCAACACTAAAAAAGGGGGACAATATAACGTCCGGTTCGATACTAGGGACGGTACAGGAAACTCCGCTACTTACTCATAGCATTCTTGTTCCTCCTAACCATCATGGAGGTATACTCAGTGAGATGATCAGTGAAGGCGAATATGACCCCGAGCAAGTCTTGGCTGAAACACAGAAAGATGGTAGTTATCATACAGAGCTTAGGATGTATCACAAATGGCCTGTTAGACATGCTAGACCATATTCGGAACGTTATGATCCTACTGTACCACTTGTGACTGGCCAACGTATCATTGATACGTACTTCCCGATTGCCAAAGGAGGTACTGGGGCGATTCCCGGTGGATTCGGGACTGGGAAGACAGTAACCCTTCATCAGATAGCAAAATGGGCCGATTCAAAGGTCGTTGTCTATATTGGATGCGGCGAACGCGGAAATGAAATGACCGAGGTCTTGGTGGAATTTCCACATCTTCTAGATCCACGCTCAGGTAGACCTTTGATGGAACGAACAGTTCTTGTTGCAAACACAAGTAACATGCCTGTTGCCGCACGCGAAGCTTCCATTTACACAGGTGTTACTATTGCAGAATACTACAGAGACATGGGTTTTGATACCGTTCTCGTAGCAGATTCTACGAGCAGATGGGCAGAGGCTTTGAGAGAAATGTCTGGAAGACTTGAAGAGATGCCAGCTGAAGAAGGTTACCCTTCTTACTTGGCCTCCAGACTCGCAGAGTTCTACGAGCGCGCGGGTCGCGTCCGGCCTCTAGGTCTGCCTGAAAGAAGCGGATCCGTGACTCTCATAGGAGCTGTCTCCCCTTCAGGAGCTGATTTCACCGAGCCTGTGACGACACACACTATTAGATTTATCAAGACATTTTGGGCTCTTGATACACGACTTGCATACTCGCGCCATTACCCGTCGATTAACTGGATGCAGTCTTACTCGGGATACTTGGACGATGTGGCGAAATGGTGGGAGCAAAAGGTAAGTAATGAATGGTTTGACCTGAGAGCAGAATCATATCAGATTCTGCAAAGAGAAGATACACTAAAAGAGATTGTTAGACTACTAGGACCTGAAGCTCTCCCTGATGAGGAAAAGTTAATCTTGGAAGTTGCTCGCATGATAAAGATAGGAATCTTACAGCAAAACTCTTTCGACAAGATTGATACCTATTGCAGCCCAGAAAAACAAGTGAAATTGGTAAAGCTCATGATTAAGTTTTATAAGGACGCACTCAGAAGCTTAAGAGAAGGAATACCATTAGCCGATATAAGGGCAATGCCTATAATTAGCTCCCTCCTAAAGGCTAAATTTGAGATACCCGACGAAGAAGTCAGGCGCTTGGATGATCTTGAAAAGGAAATGAATGGACAGTTTAAAGGGCTACAGCCAAAGGAAGAGGTCAAAGTGGTTGTCTGAATCAGCTGCCATAGAATATACCAAAGTAGCCGAGATTAAAGGCCCCCTGATCATAATAGATGGTATAACAAAGGCTTCCTTTGATGAGCTTGTTGAAATAGAGACCTCGGAGGGCAGCAGGAGGCTTGGACGAGTCCTGGAAGTTGGTTTTGGTAAGGCAGTAGTACAGGTATTCGAAGGTACTACTGGACTGGCTATTAGTGGAACTAAAGCTAAATTCTTGGGCAAAACCATGACCATGCCGGTTTCTCAGGAACTTCTAGGTAGGGTTTTCGATGGACTTGGCAGACCAAACGATCGTCTTCCGGACCCCATAGCAGACAAATTTCTTGACGTTAACGGAGAACCAATGAATCCAGAGCGAAGGGAATATCCTACCTCATTTATTCAAACAGGAGTGTCCGTGATTGACGGCATGCTCACCCTTGTGAGGGGACAGAAACTTCCGATATTCTCTGGCTCCGGTATGCCACACAACATTTTGGCAGCCCAGATAGCCAGACAAGCGACCGTTGTTGGAACAAAGGAAGACTTTGCTGTGGTCTTCGCAGCTATAGGAGTTCAATATTCTGAAGCACAATACTTCAAACGAAGTCTTGAGGAGTCTGGGGCGCTGCGACGCAGTGTATTGTTCCTTAACCTGGCAGATGATCCTGCCATTGAGAGAATCATTACTCCAAGAGTAGCTCTTACTGTTGCCGAATACTTGGCATTTGATTTAGGAATGCATGTGCTTGCAATATTGACAGATATGACCAACTACGCCGAAGCATTACGCGAGATTAGCGCTGCCAGAGAAGAAGTTCCTGGGAGGAAGGGCTATCCAGGTTACCTGTACACTGACCTGGCTAATAATTACGAACGTGCAGGACGTATTAGAGGAAAAAATGGCAGCGTAACTCAGGTACCTATCTTGTCCATGCCAGCTGACGATATAACCCACCCCATTCCTGATCTTACTGGGTATATTACAGAAGGACAGATCGTATTAGGAAGAGACCTTTTCAGAAAGGGCATCTATCCTCCTGTAAACGTCCTCATGTCCCTTTCACGATTGATGAAAGATGGAGTTGGAGAAGGCAAAACAAGATCAGACCACATGGAGGTAGGTAATCAGCTGTACGATGCGTATTCTAGAGCACAGGAAGTCAGAGCACTGGCTGAAATTGTTGGAAGATCTGGCTTAACTGGAGTAGACCTCAAGTATTTGGATGCCGGAGATAGGTTTGAGAACTATTTTCTTAAACAAGGACGGGACGAGAACAGGGGGTTAGAAGAGACACTCTCCAGGGCATGGGATATCCTTTCAACGTTGCCTGAGGGAGAGTTAACAAAGATAAAAGAGAAGCACGTCAGACAATATTACAAGGAGACTAAATGAGTCATAGACATGTCATTTGGGGGCAGAGTAACAGCTACAAAGATCGAATTGATCAAGATCCGTCGCTCCATGCAAGTAGGCAAGATGGTTCACAAGATCCTTGATGATAAGCGAGAAGTCCTGCTGAAGAAGATCGATGAAATGATAGAGGAAGCGAATAAGGCAAGAGGTGATATCTGGACTCCACTAGCCGAGATCTACTCTTCCGTTTATGATTCATATATGTCACTTGGAACTACAACATTAGAATCTATATCAGATTGTACACCAAGTATCATGGAGGTTGATGTAAATGTGCGAAGAATTGTGGATGTGCGCATTCCAACTCTTCAGGTCAAGAGCAAGCAGCGCGGTCAAGAATTATCATACGGCTTCGTGGAAACGAACGCTTCGGTGGACAAGGGCGCGAAGTTGATCAAGAATATACTTCCTCAGATTTGCAAAGCGGCAGAGTATGAGAATGCAATATTTAGTTTGGCAAAAGAACTCGAAAGAACTCAGAAATTGATTAATGCCTTAGAATACGTCATAATTCCACAATATGAGAATGCCATTTCATTCATCAGGGCAACCCTCGAGGAACGGGAAAGAGAAGAGTTTGTAAGGCTCAAGAAAGTCAAGGCGGTTATCGAGCGGAAAAAGCTTTAATATTATCAGATCTAAACTGATACCTGACTGACTGAGATGAGTGATAATATCATCACAAGCTACTTTGAGGAATCAAAGGCGCTCCTCAAAGAAGAATATGAGGCCATGGTACAGCAAATAAGAGAGATGCTAGCTGAGTATAAGCGTAAAGCGCTCTCTAAAATCTGATTCATGTTGTTACTATGATTTCTAGAGTGGTAACAAGCTTGATCAAGATACTCCAAGTATATAGCGAAATCTCTTATTTGTCGAGATATAATTAAATAGGGCATTCAATTTCGAACCCCTATGAAGAAAGGAAAGGGAAGACATATTCTTATCCCGGTTATAGTGGTTTTATCCACAACAACTTTCATAACTCTTAGTCCCATAGGTTTGACAGCATATGCTCAGGAGGCTGGCTCCGCAGGTGATACAAGCTCCTTCAAATTGATAGGTGCAGGAATGGCGTTTGGTTTGGCTGCTCTTGGAGCTGGAATTGGACTTGGATACGTAGGAGCTGCAGGCCTAGCAGCAATTAGCGATAATCCAAAAATGCAGTCAAGAGTCTTCATTATTGTGGGTATGGTAGAATCAATCGCAATTTACGGCATCGTCATGATGTTCATCATACTCGGTCAGGCGTGATCTTATTCAGGAGCTTCCTGATCAAAGACCTCGTACTGAGGAGAGGATGGACTGATACTAAATGGCAACAGCCAAACTATTGAAAACAACACTTGTTCTGCCTAGAACTGAAACTCAACAAGTAGTAAGTAGACTTGCAGAATTAGAATGGTTTCACCCATTACAACATGCATCAGAGCATATCAATCCTTATTATGAAGACCTGCTGTTAAAGGCTCAGAGGCTTTTCCAAGATATCGATGATGTAGTAAAGGACTTGGGAGTTCCTCTCGAAACCGGCGTAATGGATACCATGTTTAAAGGGGCTCCAAAGGAACAGACAGACTACGACATCAAAGATATCCAAGGTTTCATAATTGATCTAGAGGGAAGAAGTGCTGCGTTGCTTCAGGAACCTAAGAGAGTACTCGCGGAACAGGGTCAGGTTTCAAAACAATTGGAAGAATACCGGACGATAGCTCTGACTTTAGAAATGGCAGAGAACTTGAATCTAGATCTTAGGCTCTTCTCCAAGTTGAAGGTTTTCTATGCGGGAGTATTCATAATAGAAAATCATGATGAGGAGGAGATTAAGAAAAGCTTAGGTGATTTACCTATGCAAGTTATCAAGCTAAATGAGCATAAATCTGCACTTATCATTCTAGGCTCTATTGACAGCGATGCCGATAGAATAATTAAAGTATTAAGAAGTTTCGGGGTGCATCCACTGCAGGTTCCGCCTATTATGCCTCAAAATCCTAGCTTGGCATACGCGGAGGCTAAAACCAAGATAAAGGAGCTAGAGAAGAAGAATACCGAGATTGAAAGAGAGATAGAGAGACTGAGATTATCGCTAACGACTAAGATACTCTCACTGCATGAATCTGCCCACGTAGCAAAGGATGTTCTAGAAGCTACTAGGAAGCCTGGGGGCACCAAGAACTTTGCCCTCATTCAAGGGTTTATTCCTCGGGAGATGGAAAATAGATTCAAGCGTTTAACTAATGATTATGTCTCAGTTGTGGATGACCCTTTGCATTCGGCTTCTCAGAGTGATAGTGAAGACACTCACGAGCGGCTTCCCACGTTACTGAGGAATAAGAAGCATATTCGTACCTTTGAGGTCATCACAGAAACGCAGGGCCTGCCTAACTATGGTGAGACTGATCCGACCCCGATAATATCCTTTGTATGGCCCCTATTCTATGGGTTGATGTTCGCTGACCTGGGACACGGAATATTACTTTTTGGATTAGGAATGCTTTTCAGATATCGTGGGAACGGGTCCTTGACCACCTGGGGTACTCTAATAGCAGCTAGTGGAGCAGCTGCAGCTATTGCTGGCCTTGGAACTGGAGAAATGTTTGGTTTCCACGCCATGGAATTACCGATTATAGGACCGATATTTAATCAACTCGGGTTCGTTGGCGTGTTGAGTGTTTCTGAGCTTACATTTGAAGAGGTAGTCAAGATTTTGAAAGTCTCCATTGCAATAGGAATTGTCCATATCTTGATGGCCTTCTTCTTAAGACTTAGGGCTAATATCAGGGAGGATAATAGATCAATGGTTTATTTTCATGACATACCGACTATAATACAATATCTTGCTGTAGTAGCTCTGATATTGGCTGCCATCGGCTCAGGATACGATATAATTGGCATGTTTGGCGTTACTGGTGTTACCCACGATGAGCCGGTACCGTGGTTGACATTTGTTTTCGGAGACTGGGTTACAGTAGACCTGGTTGCAAAAGCGGCTCCTCTAGTCATAATTGGCTGTGTAGTTATCATGATTATCGGAGGGATTAAAGAGGAAAAACATCTCAAGAAACAAGGAAGAGACGAGGGAGGCGGGTTGGTAGGCATAATAGTGGAGGTAATAATGGTAAGGATCATTGAAATGCTCTCAAATACCATAAGCTACTCTCGAATTGGTATTATGCTACTAGTTCATGCCGCGCTGCTAGTAACTGTTATCGATGCCTACGTATCTATGGGAAACACCGTAGGAGGGTATGCCGTTCTTATCGGTGGAAACATTGGGATAATGATGATTGAAGGATTGATAGTGTACATCCAAACTATTAGGTTACATCTATACGAATGGTTTCCCAAGTGGTACATAGGCGAAGGTGTCGATTTCAAGCGTCTGGTTCCTAAAATGCTATATTCCAAATTCACGTGGCGGACTAAGGTTATCGATCGCAGCTTGGACTCCAAAAGAGTTGAGGCCAAAATACGTGCAAGGGCAGAAGTACTTGGCAGGTCGAAATCGTAAGCTGGTTCAGCTCCTTTCCCCGCTCCATTCAGGTTCCGTTTCGCATATATGAATCATGGCTTTCTGAACCAATCAGTCTCTTGTACCCTGTTAGCTTAGTCTTTCGTTATAAAATCGTCAGTTAGCCAAAAATACTTGATGGTGCTGCTTCTTAGCTTGCTTGATAATCCTATAGCAGTATTTGACTCTGGCCTGGGTTCTCTCTCCGTCATAAAACAATTGCGCAAGGAGTTGCCGTGCGAAAACCTGTTGTATTTGGCAGATGAGCAACATTTCCCATATGGAAAAAAGACAAAACAGGAATTATTGACCATCATTACCGACATCATACGATATCTAGAACGTTACAAGCCAAAACTAATAGTTGTGGCATCTATTACCCCATCCATCCAGGTTCTTGACCAGGTTAAACGTTCATCAAAGATAGATGTGCTGGGAATCATCCTTCCTTTGAAGAACGCGTGCAAACTAACAAAGAAGAAGCACATCGGTATTATGGCAACTGAGGGCACGATTAGTAGTAAGGAATTGGGAGCTTTGATAAAAAATCAAGTACCTCAGAACATCCTTGTTACTAGATTCGACGCATCACAAGTGATCGGCTTAGTTGAGACAGGAGAGTATCTCAATGACGAACGAAAAACATTTGATTCAATATCTCATGCCCTGCAGTTTCACGGTGATCTGGAATCACACATTGATGTTCTAGTTCTCGGAAGCACTCATCTCCCATTTATATCAAATTATATTGCTTCGCTAGTACCAAATATACGATTGGTTGATCCAGTAAAACTCACTGTCCATGAGGTAAGAAGGCATCTCGCCTCAAATCATATGGCTAGGAAGAAAGGGACAGGTCGAATCGAAATACTCATTACCTCGGACAAGTCGAGGTTTGAAGGCATAATTAAAAAATTAGGTATGCGAGAAGTGGTAAAGGAAATCTACCTGGCCTTTTGAAGCGGATTGTTTGCCCTAGCTCTAACCAAAGAAAGACTTTAGATTGACGGTTAGCTACTTGAGACGGCAGCTGAATTAAAGGCCTTGTTGCACCGGGTGTACCTGATCACGAATCAAGTCGTGACATTTACAATAGTTCTTGTAGGATAATTTTTGATCGATTAGACAATTTGTTCACCTGCTTGTGCTTGCTAGAAATAGAAACGAAACTAGAATTTAGAATCCTCCTCGATCTACAAAATGGAGAGAAAAGCCTACCATTCGCAAATAGACTTCCTACTTAAATCCCTTTTCAAGTTTTTCAAGGTTGTAGTTACGCTAAGCCCAATTTACTTCTGAACATTTTTAAGATGAATTAGTTATGTCAAAAATGTGCACCTATTTTGAATGAAATGTCTGTAATTGCAGGACCCGCCTCAAATGACTTGGCGTGTAATATCGCGGATAGATTAGGAGGCGATCTTATATCTCCAGAAGTGAAAATCTTTCCAGACGGAGAGAGTAGACTGAGATTTGGTAACGTGAAGGACAGACTCTGCGTTATTGTACAATCAACGTATCCACCCACAGATCGACATTTCTTGCAAGCTCTTATGATGATAAGCAAATGCAGAGAAGATAAGGCAAAAGGTATTGTCTTAGTAGTTCCATACCTAGGTTACTCTCGTCAAGATCGCTCTTTCCTGGATGGTGAGGTAGCTTCTATGAGGGTAGTAGGTCAATTATTAGAATGGTGTGGTACTTCCATGTTTCTTACTACAGATGTCCACAGTAATGCAGCTATATCACATTTCAGCATACCCGCAGAAAACATTTCCCTTATTTCCTTGATGGGTAACTATGCAAAAAGTAAACTCAATCTAGTTGATCCTCTGGTTGTATCTCCAGATATAGGCGGTTCCGGTCGGGCTCTACATCTTTCAGAGATTCTAAATGTTCAAAGTGTTTCGCTCAGTAAAACACGGGACCGAAGTACTGGAGAAGTCATTTTTAGTAGGCAGGGTGAATTCAGAGATCGGCTCACTGGAAGAGACGTCATAATTGTAGACGATATTATTAGCAGTGGAACCAGCGTTATCAAAGCAAGTTCAATTTTGTTAGATTTGGGGGCAAGAAAGATTTATGTGATGTGTAGTCATGCTGTGCTTGTAAACAATGCTGCCGAGAAGCTAGAAGTGTCAGGTGTAGATGAGATAATCATGACAAATTCTATTCCAAACAAGTACGCAAAAATCGATATAAGCCATTCGATCTGCGAATCGATACATTCAGTGTTGAGTAGCAATAGGTTTTGCATACGAAGCTGAATAGGGGCATTTCTTATGAAAAATGTTTCACTGCTGGGAGAATGGCCATCGTTATTGATCTGGCATGGGGTCCAAACAAGACCCGCGATTCAATGCTTTTGGTACTTGGACCTAGACAATTTTTATCCACGTATTTTGTTGTAAGAGCCATCAATTTTGTTAACATGCTGGTCGAAGTTACAAATTTACAAATTGAAGAGATCCTGGGGAAGAAGATACGAGATTGCCGCAGATAATTCGGTAGATTTACCTTGGGCTTCATGGGATTACATTGCGTATGGACCTGAGGATTGTATTCTTGGGCACATCGGCTGCCAGTCCCACGGAAGATAGAGGCCTTTCTTCTATAGCGGTAATTCGCGGAAACGAGATTCTCCTCTTTGATGCAGGAGAAGGAATGCAAAGAAACTTTGTTAGGTCTAGCCTTAAAATGAATAGCAAAATGAAAATTTTCATTACTCACTTGCATGCTGATCACTCTATCGGAATCTTAGGACTCTTGCAAACATTATCTCTTAACGGCAGAACAATGCCAATTGATATCTATGGAGAACCCAAACTGGCAGAATTCTTAAAGTTTAACAGGGATCTCATAGGTTTCGGCCTTGCTTTTGATGTTAATCTTCATAATATCGAAAGAGAGGGATTGGTGGTGAGTGAAAAAGACTACCAAATCACGTGCTGCGAAGCAGATCATCATGTGGCAGCATATTCCTATTGTCTGATAGAGCTGGACAGACCTGGGATATTTAACATTGATAGAGCAATAGAACTAAAAATTCCTGAGGGGAGGCTCTATAAACAGCTTCAATTAGGGGAGGATATCTTGATCAATGGTAGTGTAGTCCGGTCAGGAGAGGTTGTAGGTCCTAAACGACCCGGGAGAAAGATTGGCATATCTGGCGATACAAGGCCAACTGACAAGTTGTGTAAGTTCTTCCAGAATTGCGATCTGCTTATATTTGAGTCTACGTATGGTAAGGAACTCAGCCATAAAGCAATCGAAAACTTTCATACCACTGCAACAGAAGCTGCGACCCTTGCAAAGAAGTCCGGTGCCAGAAAACTCATTTTAACTCATTTCAGTACGAGATACAAGCAGAGCAAACCATTACTAGCTGAAGCTCGCCTTGTTCATGAAAATGTAGACGTTGCAACCGACTTGCAAATCTTCGACGTGCCCTATTCGCAACCAGCGAGAAAACATATATGAACAGATTTCATTAACCCGTGCCTAATGGATAATCAGCTACGGAGATAATCTAACTACAAATTTATAACTGGATCTCTCTATTATAGTGGGGGATGAAGTAAATTATCGCTGCTCCAGGCAGAGCCGCAAGCTATGATGACCTCGCGACGAACAGACCCCTAATAATCTGGGTGGATGATCTCAAATATGCCAAACGTATACATTGACGGTGTCTCTTCATAAACAATGTCTTTGGATCTACTATCATATGATTATCCCCTCTATCGGCCTCCCTCAGAAGCCAACTCTGCTATCCTGCAAGTCACGTTAGGATGTTCCTTTAATCAATGTTCATTCTGCAATATGTACAGAACGAAGACCTATCAAGAGAGACCATTGGAAGAGATAAAATATGAAATAGACTTAATTTCTAAATTCCTCCCTCAAACTGAAAAGATCTTTCTTGCTGACGGGGACGCACTGAATCTAAGAACTGAGAAGCTTGTGGAGATTCTAGACTATGTATCACACAAATTTAAAAATATTAAACGAATCTCGTGTTGTGCTATGCCAAAGAATTTGCTCCAGAAAAGCCATTCTGATCTGGAAACCCTGCGGAATCGAGGCCTAGGTATGCTCTATGTAGGAATAGAGAATGGAAATGATATTGTCCTAAAAAAAGTCACAAAAGGAGCGACTCCCTCCAAAATTATTGAAAGTTGTAAGAAGGCCATTGACCATGAATTTGTACTCTCGTGTATGGTAAGCATGATGAATTCATGAGCAAGTTTGGGGAACCCTTTTGTATGCTAACTGACATGGACATCCTGACGGAGCTGGAAGGACTCGTTTTGTTATTTGATCCATACAAAGAGGTAATCTTTAGAGCAAATCATGGTTCAAACGTATACAGTCTCGGTGGAACGCTGCCATTTGAGAGGCAACGACTGCTGAAACTGACCAAAAAATTAAAGTCAAGTCCTGATATGTTAAGACCAAGGATCACAAGAAGGTTTTGAAGAAAAATAAGCTCTGTATCTTCAGTAACACTTTAGTATCTAGGATTTAGTAAGGGCAAACCATATCTTGGTAAACAAAAAAAGAAAATATGTGAGTGATTGATACTAAGCGACTACAGAAAAGTATGAGGATTACCAGTGGTGCTTTTCGTCTGGAATAAGTCCTATCTGTTCACGTTCGAAGTATGTTTCTAATTCTTGTGTCCATTTTTCCTTTGCTGAACCTCCTCCAAGTCCCTTCCGTCTGAGCCAAAAGGCAATCACACTTAGGAGGAAGACGGCGAATAGCATTGTCCCAAATATGTATATCATTACATCAAAGAATAATGGGTCATATGCTGGTCCCACCTGCTTCAGAAGACTCCCGAATCCGGTACTGAACATTCCCACAAGGCTTAGGATAGCGCTCATATTATGATATATTCCAAATAAAATCTATGATATATACATTTTGGTTAAAAGACTTATGCGTTTATGTTCTTCTGAGAAACACCCGAGTCAATTGTACGCTCAAATACACATACAAGTTCCCTATACTTTAGTTCATTATAAATTAATCCACAAAAGAAGATGTAACCAAAAAGGGTAAATGTGGTGTATTTTGTTTATCTGTCTTTATTTTCTCTCTGTAGTGCTTCTAGTTGATCTTTGTATCTCTGAGCTTCTTTTTTCCAGTCTGGTTCTTTATCATGCGTATCATATGTAGTAGCTGCCTTTCTCGCCCCTCTGGAGCGAGCGAAGAACATCCCTGCAACTCCACCAAATATTACAACGATTATTATGATAAATAGTATACTGCTGTCGAGGGTGGCACTTAACATTGAGGTACCAGAACCATATGCGCCCTGTTGCTCTGCGAGTGACGTCTTCTCTCTAGCAAGCTTCAGCTGCTCCTCTACACTACCTGCACCTCCACCCGTGTATTGAGCATTCGCAACCTGAATACTAGGCACTACAAATACCGCGGCCGCAACCAATGCTATCATGGATAAAACCAGTACGTACGTTTTGACCATATGTACAGTCTTCGACTCTCGATTATTTAACTTTTTTGTAAAATCTGCTGAGTTGAATAAGTA
Source organism: Thermoproteota archaeon (assembly GCA_046729835.1). Lineage (GTDB taxonomy): Archaea > Thermoproteota > Nitrososphaeria > Nitrososphaerales > Nitrososphaeraceae > TH5896. The sequence goes on along the minus strand of JBKPHJ010000199.1, from coordinate 13,457 downwards.
GATGGCACCCAGCAATCAATGCAGACCCGCTACTTCCCTTCCTCTCCTTAGAAAGCAACATACAAACAACAATCTATAGTTTTCTCTCATAAAGTTTGTAAGGGCAGATGAAGATAGAATGGGGTACTCTTGCAGTTAAATACCGCCGAGGTATCATGTACAGGGTGACCGTCCGTAACATTTAGATGTCGACCTCCGGAAGCATGTTCTACAATGGCACGAATGCATGCACACACTCGTGGCAAATCACATTCCACCCGTCCTACCTCTAAGAGCGTGCCTTCTTGGCTAAGCATTAGCCCTTCAGACCTAACATCGCTTATCATTAAATTGTACAAGGATGACGGTCTAACAGCTTCCCAAATTGGTATCGTCCTCAGAGATGAGCATGGAGTTCCGCTAGTGAAACCTATTTTGGGTAAGACTATAACTGAGATTCTAGGAGAAAACGGAATTAAGCAGGATATGCCAGAAGATCTAGACAGGCTCGTAAAGAAAGCTCTCGGTCTACAAAGGCATCTGAGATCACACAACAGCGATAAAAGAAATGTTCGTTCTTTGGAACTCATTGAATCAAAAATTCATCGCCTCTCTAACTACTACAAGAATAGGGACAAGATTAACAAGAATTGGAAGTATGCTGCGGTCATAGCTCAGGCACAATAACCTCACTAGATGCTGATGAGCCCAAGAAACACACTAGTGAATGCGCTCGCAACTATTTCTGAAGACATACGCCACATATTGGATCAAGATGGTAGGATTCTCATCATATCAAATCTTTCAGCTGACGGTATAGCTGCCGGTAGCATTATGCTCCAAACCCTGCAAAGGTTAAACGCCAAGTGTGCGTTAAGAACCTCACAAAATCCCACAGATTCACCACTAATTGCGGACATTTTTTCAGATCAGAATGCTTACCATTTGCTAATAGATTTCGAATTCGAATCCCCTGAAAAACTTGAAAAAAAATTTCAAGACAATTGGGTACTAATTCAGCATCGAGCAAGTAGTGAGAAGGCCTCAAGCTCCGATGAACTGCATACAGAGAAGGTTCTGAATATAAACAAATACGAGATTGATGGTCAGATAGAAATATCCTCCGGGGGAATCTGTTACCTGCTAGCGACGCTGATAGATAAAAAGAATTCAGATCTCTCTGCCTTGGCAGTATTATCTGCACTTGGTGACAAACAAGACCGAGGGAAAAATAGGTCTCTGGTCGGAATAAATGCAGAAATAGCCAAGGTGGGGGAATCACTGGGCTTGTTGTTAAGCCGCTCAGAAGATCTGATTATGCTAGGACGCGAAGTTAGGCCTATACATGAAGCTATCGCTTTCAATCCCTTTCCATACATTGATGGGTTAACTTGGAATGCCCAAAGAGCAAGTTCGATAGTAGAGAATTCTGGAATCAAGTTGAAAGAGGGAGGAAGATGGAGGGTCTTTGCTGATCTTTCAGAACAGGAAAAGTGGTCCATCTATGAGGGAATTGCAAAATTCGCTGCGACAATCTCTGGCTCACAGAGATTACCAATTGAGGATATATGGGGAACGAGCTACACATTACTCGAGGAAGATAAGGGAACCTATCTTCGTGATGCAAGAGACTATTCCGAACTTCTCAGAATTTGTGGCAAGATGCAAAAAGCTGGATTAGGGGTATCGGTTTGTATAGGAGACAGGTTCAAAATCTTAGATGCAGCGGAGGGAACTGTCCGTCGATACGTTGACACCCAGCGAAGATCGTTGGGTTCCATATTCGGAGAGAAATGGAGAATCTGGTTAGATGGAGAGATTGTCTTTATGAACGGGGAAGGTGCTGTATCAGAACACCTGCTCGAAGATATCGTGGCTTCAGTAGAATCCTCTCCTCACTTCTTGCACAAGATCGTCATTGGGAGAACGGTAACACAATCCGGTACCTACAAGTTTTGTTGCCATGTACGCGATCTTTCGGAATATTCATTAGACCTAGGATCGGCGGTTACAAATTGCTTAGCTAACTCTAATGGTATCACGTATTCTAATGTTCCCTTTGTATCATGTTGCGAAATTCATCCTAGCGATGTGGAAAGATTTATCTCGTCCCTGAAAGATGCAGCCCTGAACGGTAAAAATGCAGCACTTTCTCATTGATAAAGTCACCGTAGATATAGAGATCGATCTACAGAATGAATCCAAAAAGGATGCGATAATGAGGTCAATTGTTGCAGACAACGTCGATTTTCCGGAAGGTCTAGAAATGCATATACATTCGCCTTCAAAGCACATACTTTCAATGCGATTGAAGAGCAACGGTTCTATAGAGACCATTTCAAATACGATAGACGAACTTTTGAGTCATATCTCTATCGGGAAACTGGTGTTGGATGATGATTGACCCGCGACTGCTTAGGGAAGAACCTGAACGCGTACGCCAAATGTTGGTTCAAAGGAACCTGACATTTCCATTGGATAGCTTGTTATCACTAGATAAAAGGAGACGTGATCTGATCAATGAAAGGGATAAAAAAAGGCATAGGAAGAACTTGATCTCTCAGACGATTGCAAATAAGATGAAAACTAGAGAGGAGTGTTCTGAGGAGCTCGATGAGATGAAAACAGTCGGTGAAGGGATTTCCAATCTAAGCAAAGAGCTCGAAGAAACAGAGGCAGAATTTAGACATTTGATTATGAGCTTGCCTAATCTTATCAGTAGCTCTGTACCTACTGGGAGGGATCAAGCAGATAATGTCGTAATTCGACTTCTAGGAAGACCTAGGAAGTTTAATTTTATTCCTCGGGATCATCTTGAGATTGGAACAAAGCTGGATTTATTTGATATCGAGCGTGCAGCAAAAATCTCGGGATCTCGGTTTTATTTCTTGAAAAACATCCTTGTTACTATGAATATTGCACTTATCCAGTTTGGTCTCGATTATCTACAAAAAGAGGGGTACCTACCCGTCCAGCCTCCATACATGATTAGGAAAGAGCCAATGGAAGGAGCAGTGATTCTGGATGATTTTGAGCATGTTATCTACAAGATCCACGGGGAAGATCTCCATATGATTGGAACTTCAGAACATGCAATGGCTGCAATGCATATGGATGAAATTTTAGACGGGAATACTCTTCCTCTGAGGTATGCGGGAATCAGTCCCTGTTTTAGAAAGGAAGCAGGTGCTCATGGAAAAGATACGAAGGGCATCTTCAGAGTTCATCACTTTGACAAGGTGGAACAGTTTGTGTTTTCAAAGCAAGAAGATTCAGAAGCGGAGCATGAAAAAATGGTAGATCTAGCAGAGAAATTCTATGAGAAATTGGGGATCCCAATCAGAACGGTCCTACTTTGCTCCGGAGACATGGGTAAGACCTCTTCAAAGACTTATGATATCGAGGCATGGATGCCAGGACAAGACTGCTATAGGGAGATAGTATCAAGCTCTAACTGTGTAGACTATCAGTCTCGTAGATTGCGAATACGGTTCAGAAATCGTCCGGATGAGGAAACTCGCCTAGTCCATACCCTGAACAGCACTCTAGTTGCGACAGGAAGAACGTTGGTTGCCATTCTAGAGAACTTTCAGCGTGCGGATGGCACAATTGAAGTTCCAGATGCCCTGCAGAAATATGTAGGTACGAAAAAGATATCTACGTGATATTAAGACCAGTTAACTTGCTATCCGACTTAAGCTAATTACGAACAACGAACAACATCATCCATCCTAACCTAATGATGAGCCTGCACTATTTCGTGCTAAGGTTAGAAAAATGGGGGGGGAATTTAAGTTGCTACTAGATGACTTGCCAAGGACGTGTCGCGAAGGTTACGCCTAAACCAGCCCCAATCAATATCACTTGATACGTTACATTAGTCCATGGAACCGGCTTGAAAATTGGAGGCCCTGAGACTTGGACAGTCTGTCCTGGGCCAAGACCGGGACCAATAGTCTGGATGTTGAGTTGTGTGTGGACATGATATATGCCTGGTTCTAAGGCTTTTACTGTTAGCGAATAGGGAATAGTAGCTCCTGGTTGAATGTCGAAAATATTTCCGGGGGGATCACGAGCAACGAATTCCCATCTGTTTCCTGCGTTTGTGGACTCGCTAAAAAGTGACAACCATGCCCTCAGTGGTCTATTCACCAAACTCTGAAGTGTTCCGGTTACTGTTAGTTCGTCACCTGTTTGAACTGTCTGAGCAGAAAAAGATTCATCCTGAATTCTCACAAACCTGCTCTGGAGTTGGGCCTGAACACCGTGTCCCTCTACGGAAGGCATAAATGCAAATGCACTAGACATCACCAATACTGCAGCCAAACCTGTCAAGACCATGACCTTGTTCCTAATCATTTTGTCGTATCTAAGCGTTAGCAGAAGAAACAAAGATATATATTTTGCTGTTACCTGTCGGTATTTTTTAGATTTAACTGAAGATAATTAGTTACGTAACGGGTGAAACCTGTCGAATACCAAATTTACATGCACTTAGCAAAATCCCAATGTCTAGCCCTTGGCGGGTAACGAAGCCAGCATATTGACCCTTACTCGCTATCTCTTTAAATATAATAAATAACACAGTTAGGAAAAAATACGGCTAATTCAATGTCATAATTTGTATCCATGTTTTAGGAACCACAGCAAAATTTAAAAGGGTACGTACTTATCAGGTATTATAGAAGATGACTTTACCAAAGGGATTCGGACCTGGTGGAAGAAGAGTTGAGGGAGGAGCTAGAGACGACGTAGAAAAGATGATTGGACGCAGAGTCGAAAATATGAAGGGTATCTTTATTTTGGGCTTTGCGTTATGTTGGGCAGGAACAGCTGGCGGAGTTTATGTAGGTGTGACTGTTTATCCGTGGGCGTACCCTCTACAGAGCGGACTTTTTGCACTATCTGTGCTTACTGTTATTGAGTCGCTAGGCTTCTTCTGGATGTGGAAGATCGCAACTGAGAAACCACTGCGTCCATATTGATTTATTCTCCATATTTTTTAGGGTAAGGTCTTGCACGTTACCGCTGGCACTCACTCTCCCAAAACAACTTTTTTAACGTGGATAAATTTTATATATAACCTATAGGAGAAAGTGGTTAATGGTCTGGCTTAGAAGAACAACGCATTATCTGTTCATAGTTGTCGTAGCTGTCAATAGTACGCTTCTGACTATTAACGCTGGAGACTACATATTCTACACTGATTGGGCATGGTCATCATTTGTCGTGTTCTCAATATCGCAATCGACGATGCTTGTTGTGGGTGCGATCTATTACATGTTGTTTACAGGGGTGCCAGGGACAGCAACCTATTATGCCACTATCATGACTATCTATACTTGGGTTGCAAAGGGGGCTTGGTTTGCTCTTGGATATCCATATGACTTCATTACCGTACCTGTATGGATACCATCTGCAATGTTGCTGGACCTGTCGTACTGGGCAACAAGAAGAAATAAACATGCGGCGATACTGATAGGAGGAACGTTGGTTGGACTCTCGCTGCCAATGTTTAACATGATCAACCTATTGACTATAAGAGACCCATTGGAAATGGCCTTCAAGTATCCAAGGCCAACACTACCTCCATACATGACCCCAATCGAACCACAGGTCGGCAAATTCTACAACAGTCCGGTAGCCCTGGGAGCTGGCGCGGGAGCAGTGCTATCTGTGCCAATAGCAGCATTAGGTGCTAAACTCAACACATGGACGTACAGATGGATGGCCGCTTGGAGCAAGTGGGACTAATCTTACCTCGGCCAATCCCTCTCCTCTCTTTTTCTTTCATTAAAATTCACATTAATCTGAACTAGAAATCAATGCGTAGTACAAAATTTTGTCCTAACCTAATCTTAAAACATCGAGTAACTTGGAGATGTCTGAGCAGGACTTGTCTCCTGCTATTGAAATCCTCTGCTTCGCCGGTGGATTCCTGACATAGCTAGGGACCTTTGATGCGATTCTTTCCGTATACGTTGGAACCAGCTCATTCTGATAGAAGACACCTATCGGGATCCGATCCCCCCATTCACCGGACTTTAAGATCGCGCTCGACATCTTACTATCCGTTTCAGTATCCGAGCGAACAATTCCATCATATCCTGTTTCTTCAAGCTTGTATGTTCTAGGAATCTGCCTGCCCGTTTCGGGATCCAAATTCTCAGATCCTTGATACCATTCTCTAGTATTGATGTCATTGTATGTAGGACATGGTTGTAAAACATCCAAGTATGCCAAGCCTTTGTGTTCGATACCCCGTTTTATCAAATCCTTAAGATGTCGAACATCATACGAATATCCTCTAGCTATAAATGTAAAGCCAGATACGGATGCAAGCGCTAGAGGGTTGACTGAATTATTAGAATTTGGTAAGGGAAGAGATTTTGTCTTCAAACCCAACTTGAGGGTCGGAGAGGCTTGTCCCTTCGTTAATCCATAGACCCCATTGTTAAAAATGATGTATAATATATCCACATTTCGTCTACCAGCGCTAACGAAATGTCCAGCGCCTATCCCTAATCCATCACCATCACCTCCGACCGCGATAACCTCGAGTTCAGGATTGCAAAGCTTTGCGCCTTGCGCGAAGGGAAGTACTCTACCATGCAACGTGTGTATCCCATATGTATTTATGAAATGAGGTGTCTTACCAGAGCATCCGATCCCTGAGAAAACCACTGTTCTGTGCTTCTGGATACCCATCTCGGCTAATGCCATCTGAATGGCATTTAGAATGCCAAAATCCCCACATCCTGGACACCAGTCATTGTGAACGTCCGTTTTGTAATCGCTGAGCTTAAGCGCCATGGTCAAGAATAATTCTCCTCGGAGCGTCTCCAGATATGATCCTCGTTAGTGCATTATAAACCTCACTAGAAGAAATCGGACGACCGTTATACTTAACAATCAGGTGGTCCAGACTGATCCCCATGTTTTCTCTAACGAGCGACGCAAGCTGTGATGAATAATTCATTTCGATATCAATCAGCTGCGTATATCCGTCTATCAGTGCCCGTACCCTTTCGGAAGGGAATGGGTTCAAAAGACGTATCTGCACAAACTTAATCATCTTCCCTTCGTCTATCAGTTTGTCCATTGCATCCAGAATGGCTCCCTTAGTGGAACCCCAACTGATTACAGTCAAGGTGTCTGAATCCTTAACTCCATGCAGCGTAGCTTTGTCTAGATCGTCAATCTCATCGTAGGCTATCTTTAACTTTTCCATACGCTTGTTCATCATTGCCTTTCTGATGTCAGGGTCCTCTGTTATATGACCTTCTTCGTTATGTTCATCTCCCGTATTCCAAAATATTCCATTCTCTGTCCCGAGTGGAAGACGAGGAGATATGGAGCAGTTTCTATCATTTCGACTGTGATCATGGGTCAATCTCAACCTTCGATAGTGTCCGGCACGACCCAGATCAGGTGACTGGGAGGATACATTTTCCAAAAGTAAACCTCTATCAATAAGTACTTATGTTGTTCAAACGCTCTACAAGTAGTAATGCTATTTGCAATAGCTTTGTCAAGTAGATGAATTACCGGCATTTGGAATTTTTCTGCGAAATTAAAAACCTTGATTGTATCATAATAGCTTTCTTCAATATCTCCTGACGCAAAAATGAGTCTTGGAAACTCTCCATGTCCGGCTCTTATTGCAAAAAGGAGATCTCCTTGCTCGTGCCTGGTGGGCAGACCGGTCGCCGGTCCGGCTCTTTTATATAACGAAACCACAATCGGAACGTCGTTCATTCCTGCCCATCTAAGAGCCTCCGTCATAAGCGAGAAACCTGGCCCTGAGGTAGCTGTAGCCGAACGTGCACCGGTTAGCGCCCCTATTGCCATAGTAATAGCAGCGATCTCATCTTCTGTCTGCAACACGAGGATGGAACCTTCGTTCCCATCCAATTGAGGTACTATTTCATTTGCCTCGAGGAATTCGCTATCGTCACTAGCCGGAGTTATGAGGTAATATGTCTGAAATTTGCAGCCAGCAGTCAACTTGCCCATAGCTGAGGACTGATTTCCTTGAAGTAGTATCGTATCCGGAATCGGATCTTTAGCACTCAAACTAAAATCAAGCTTTTTTGGATCATGATTCTTTTTGGCATAAGCATGTTCAGCTGCTAAGACATTTATTTCAGCAATCTTTGGCTTGGATCTAAAAACGATTTTGATCGCACTTTTTAGGGCTTCAAACTCAAAACCTAATAGTGCAAGAGAAACAGATAAAGACATAACATTGACCATCCGCGACAACTTACTTAGCGAATGGTCTTTAGTTTTCGTCGAAAACTCTTCGAGCAACTGAAAGTATGGGATCCCATAAAGGTTTACTCCATTGTCAGAAGCGTATTCTAGAATTCCCTGAACTGTTATTGCCTTTTGATTCTTATCAAGTAGGTTAACTAATCTATCTTTAGCAGAATCATCCAGTGTTGGTACCTCCTCGATCTTGGTATCAACAAGTTCTGAATCGTATACAATTCCTCCGCCTTTGGTGACCACTCCGGCGTGTCTTAACAAAGTCTCTGCATCAAAGGAAACTAGCATGCTTATTTCGTCCACATGGGAACGTACCTCTCTCGGATACTCTAACTGTAAAATAACTATGTTCTCCCTTTATATTCGAATAATATTCCCGTTTCCCAAAAACGTGTAACCCTCCCTGAGCACATGCACGGGAGAAGATGTTAGCAGCTGAATCTACACCACTCCCTTGTGTTCCTCCGATTAACCAATTGAGGGAGTTATTTATTTTGGATGGATTAGGCATCGATATCTAACTTTTAAGTTGCCAGCTTTTATTAGTTTACAATTTTTTTCGGTGTTCTGTCTCAGCCACCACCGGTAGCTGCGTCGTATAAACAGCATTCACACTTATCTCGCTCGCCACAATATGGACATACACATAAGCAGGCTTCAACAGGGTTACCGCAGATATCACATGGGGGAGGTTCTGTGGAGCTCTCATCGGACATCGTACCTTGAAATATTCTAATAATGAGTTATTATACTTTTAAGGTCGAGGTTGAAAAAATTGTCGAGGACAGCATTCTGTTCTTGTGATAGTAGAGCGAAGTCTAATGGAGGCCATAGATTAGTCCTCAACCAGGGACAGTCTCGATTATTGCGGAAATAACGATGTTTTTCCAAATTTTACTTAATGGCGGGTATCTAATTCGATTATCTCCTAGCACGTTGAAGCAATGGATTCATTTCATTATCTTCATATATTAAAACAGACCAGGATGTTGCCGTGGTATTAACTGTATAGTGATACTAATCTCTAAATAACTGTTGGAAGTATCATTGCTACAAATGACGATATCTCTTGTTCCATCAGAAATTAATGAACTGAGAAGAGAACAAAGACTTGAGGGAAAGGAAGGTGCGCGATTTACCGTTGGAACAACTTTAGTTAAGAGAGGGTTTGCACACATGCAGAAGCACGGCGTTATTATGGATGTGACCAACGTTGAACAGGCACAAATTGCTGAGGATGCTGGAGCTGTAGCTGTAATGGTGCTTGACAAGCTTCCCCTCGATGTGAGGCTAGCCGGGGGTGTAGCGAGAACTGCTAGTGTGAAGGTAATACAAGAGATAATGGATGCTGTCACTATTCCGATTATGGCAAAATGCAGGATAGGTCATCTTGGAGAAGCTAAGATCTTGGAAGAGATAGGGGTAGATATGATCGATGAAAGTGAAGTACTTACTCCTGCAGACGAAGAAAACCATCTATGGAAATGGGGTTTCACGGTACCCATTGTCAATGGCGCAAAAAATCTTGGTGAAGCCCTTCGCAGAATAGAAGAAGGTTGTTCTATGATAAGAACAAAGGGTGAGCCTGGGACAGGGAATGTTGCCGAAGCAGTCTCTCATATTAAAAGTGTTAATACTGAACTACGTAAGCTCTTATCAATAGCTGACGATTCGCAGGAACTTTTAATGGCCTCAAGAAAATTGCAGACATCGCTGCCCATTGTGGAGGAGACAGCGAGGCTAGGGAAGCTCCCTGTTGTAAATTTCGCAGCTGGAGGAATCACTACACCCGCTGACGCGGCCCTTCTTATGAATCTGGGGTGTGACGGAGTATTTGTAGGCTCTGGAATTTTCAAATCAGACGACCCCTCCCAAAGAGCACAGGCGATAGTTCTCGCTACAACCTATTTTGATGATCCCGCTATAGTACTTGAGTCACAGAGAATGGTCGACGAAAAGAAATCCATGTTGGGTCTAGACACCCAAAACTTAACGTTACGAATGCAGGAAAGGGGACCGTCACTATGACTGATCAAAGGTTTATCATAGGAGTGTTAGGAGTCCAAGGGGACATAGAAGAGAACGTTTCCCAAACAAGGGCTGCACTGAAATCTCTTGGAAAGAAGGGGGAGGTAAGGGTAGTGCGGCAATCTAGAGACGTCTTGGAATTGAACGGATTAATTTTGCCTGGGGGGGAAAGCACTGTAACGAGCCGCTTGGCAACTATACACGGAGATCTATTCCATAAAATAACTGATGTCATATCTAGAGGAATGCCCGTGCTTGGGATCTGTGCTGGTATGATTTTATTATCAACTAGAGCTCATGACAGAGTGGTTGGACAGACAACACAGAAGTTAATGTCTCTTTTAAATATCGAAGTAGAAAGAAATGCTTTTGGCAGACAGAAAGAATCCTTTGAGTCAAATATGGAAATCCCTCTGGTGGGAAAACGATCATTTAAGGGAGTATTTATTCGGGCTCCTATAGTGTCGGAAATGGAGGATGGAGTTGAGGCAATTGCGAAGATAGATGGAAAGATAGTAGCAGTAAAACAAGGCAATATCGTCGCGACTGCCTTTCACCCTGAACTAGCATCTGATAATAGATTTCATGTAAACCTGATCAGATCCGCCTCTAATATTTGAATTCGAATTCATAGATGCGGGAGGTGGGATTCGAACCCACGAACCCCTAAGAGACGGGATCACCCATAATCGTGATCTTAAGTCCCGCGTCTCCAAGCGTATGAGAACAATTTGGCCAGGCTCTACAACCCCCGCTACTAGTTAGTAGGACGATTTACGTAGTCCGTAATTAAACTTTACAGGGCGACAGAAGGAAGGCCCATCAAGTATTGATTGGACATCTAAAATTGAGGGCCTCTCGAATCATCTTAACTGTTTTCATTAATCCTTGCAGACATTCCAGATCGTCAGCACGCAGAAGATGATGCGGGGCTGGCTAGGTCAAAGTTAATAAAGATATTCCCTCCGAACGTACAAGACTGCAAGAGGAACGTAAACGCACACACTGATGACTGAAGAGCAGCTAAGTTTACGGTAGTAGCGAAAGTTTCTTCTTGGGCTTCAAGCGTATTGGTGTTGCCTTGGTAGCTCAGCCTGGTAGAGCGTTGCCTTGGTAAGGCAGAGGTCCCGGGTCCAAATCCCGGCCAAGGCTCGTTTTTGCACGTAGCGGCCTGCAATTTTCAAGTGCTGGTCTGAAGTCACTCGCAAAAACTGTATACAGTTTTGGGTCAAATACTGTATACAGTTTGCCACACGTGTCCAAATATGCGTCACAAACACGGCAGTAGAATCCAATCTTCATAAATACGCCCTTTCGACCATTTCTAATATATGCAGAATGCAAAAGCCTGCGACATCTATTACATCTTGTCAACACTCGTGGTTAACTCATCATATTATTAAAGTAGGCCACATCAACGCTCTATCAGGCTGAGCTACCAAGGCAACACCAATACGCTTGAAGCCCAAGAAGAAACTTTCGCTACTACCGTAAACTTAGCTGCTCTTCAGTCATCAGTGTGTGCGTTTACGGGTTCTGTCACGTCCAACCGCCGCTAACAGTCGAAAAAATGTTGGATTCATCTTTATGACATATGTCAGCTGCGCTGAAAAATGCTTCTATGGAAATGGAGCACCAAGGTTTTTGGTAGATTCTACGTTTCCATCTTCTTGTGCTGATGTGACTGCAACACTATTTTCGTCGCCTTGGGTTTGGGAATTGATGTTAGAACACAATACATTAATTGGGAACCAATAGCTGCCGCATTTATTGGTTTGTGAAGTAGCTTGGCTTTTTTCGTAACTAACAGCAAAGACAGTATGTATACTCATAAATGATACTGTCGATAAAACTATGACTACTACTATCGCTGCAGCTGCAGCAGATGGTATACGGTCCATATTTTAGTAATCTATGATCTATCATCGGAAGCTTGCTTAAGTCATTTAAGAAAAAACAATAGAATACAGAAATAATATTTCTGTTATATCATATATTATGGAAAAATCTTCGAACATCGATATCACAAAACAGTACTTGTTACCGTAATTTATCATTAAAGTCAAAGAATAAGTTGCAATAAGCATCTTTTCATATTTGACTATCAAAATCCAAAAAAATAATGGTTCAGCTAAAGCGATTTTAGCTTAGCTGTTGCTTAACTACGGCTTTCTTTGTTTATTAGCTTTGGTCAGCATCAAGAACTGCAGCATTGCCGTCGCCTTGTATTTGCGATGCTAGGTTCTGGCAGAACACATCGATTGGTGTATCGCCATTTCCACAATCGTTGACTTGTGAAACTGCTTGGGTCTTCTTATATCCACCCTTACCATCGTGCTTTCTGTTCTTATCTGCAAATGCATTGTCCGTTGCAAGTGCTGTTGCTGCGACTAACATTACTGCCATTGCGGCTACAACAACTAAGTATTTGGTATTCATTCTTCTGTTAGCTTCATTGAAGCTTATGTTAATCTGCATTAAGCAAGTTCGGGCGCTTACATATATCAGATATGTTTTCTATAAGAAAATAAATGGTCGTAGAGCTAATTACTTCCAAAGCTAACGCATAGCTTCACAATCTTGCTTAGACCATCCCCGCTTAACCGGTCGTGGATGTTCTCCCCACCAATTTACAAGTCCATTGCAATTACCGCATCGTAACTCTATTCTTGAACCGTTGATCTTAAAATGTGCTATCCGCTTGTGCCATATACCATCAGTTTTACAGAAGCAATCTTCTGAGCTTGACATATACTTGGACTCAATATATTGTCAATTTACAAAGTAATATCAGATTTGGTCCATGATGTTACCAGATCAATATATCGTTTAGTACTTGTGATATCTAGTAATCCAATTTTATGGCAGAAATACTTTATGCAGAGCGAAACAATTTCTGTTAGCGAATCAATTTTGCCGGATCAGTTCCGGTCTCTGATAAGAGCAAAATGGCTCGACGTCAGATTGCTATCTCATTGTCAAACATTCTTCTTCTGACCACGTTCGTTTGAATGGCATGATCTTCTTTGCACGTGACGGCTCATCCCACCAACCCATTAGACCGTTGCATTTGCTGCATCGAAGCTCTACCCTTGAATTACTTGTCTTGAAGAATTCAATTGTCTTAAGTTTGGCCAAGCTTCGATTGCAGATGCAGTCTTCCGTCCAATGCATGCTCT
>JBKPHJ010000198.1:0-13720 GCA_046729835.1 Thermoproteota archaeon | reverse complement strand
AAACATGGGTAACAAGATAGATCTGATACTATTGGATTATAAGTTGCCGGACATGCAAGGCGATTTTGTGGCCCGCAAAATAAGAAGTTGCGACGGAACCAATATAATTTTAATTTCGGCTTACGAGCTAGATGCTAAACTAATACAAGAATTAAATTATATAAGAAAATTCGTAAAAAAACCAATTTATACGGACCAGTTAAATCAGCTAGTTGCCGAGATAATATGTTAGAGTTAGTAGCCGTCTGAATCACAGCAATACTCACAGAAGATTTAGAGAGAACTCTACAAAATTGTATAACAATTCTCATTTGATCGTGTTTTGGTTTTCATTGATCTGGTTCTTCCACTAATAATAAAGCCCAATGAAAGAATAAGCCGTATACGTCACTAATTCAACTCCTGATTGATCATCATCCAACCAATTTCCAAAGTAGTCTCTTAGCATTTTACTACGATCGGGCAGAGAAACGAGATATCTTTCTACTTGAGATGTTACAGTATCTAGCGGATGACGTCGCTGATATTCTTCAACTGCAAAAATAATTGGGGCCATTCGTAAATCATTTCCGTACAAGATAGCAATATTATCATTATAATTCCATTTTTCTTGGCAATCGGCACATATTCGTCTCTTTGATCTCATTATATTCTTCAATGAGAAAAGTGACTGAAATTTTGTTTCCGTTTTAGAGTATTTTGTTAGGTCCGATTGTATCTGACTTGTGTGCCCAAATCAGTCTTCACAATTTGGTTTGTCGGCAATAGCATAACATTGACCAAAATAAGAAAGGATGATTCTTGTCTTCACTTAAATTGCTACAATTGCATGCCGAACAACATAGATTTGCTACAATTGCAACAATAGCTGAAGAAGTAATTTGCTAATTTGTGTTAGCAACATAGACCAGACAATCGCAGTGGTGCACAATAATAGTGATATAGGTTTTGATACTATCAATCAAATTCGACTTACGTTCAAAGATCAATAATAGCGAAAGGTATTCGAGGTATTAATTGTAACGATCTGTTTTCTGTGTTGCAAATCACTTTTCTTTAGCGGTCTAGACGATTTGGCTAAGTAAGATGAGCCAGATTACTACAACTATGGGTCGACAGAATGTTTCTTTTTGGGATTTGGACAACGCGCTAAAAGGAGCTGCAGTTGTTTAAGAATAAAATCATCGCTCAAATGGGCCCAATTAAAATCAAACTTGCATTTCCTCCTCTGTCTGATGAAGGCGTTTGGTATGTATGAGCAATTTTGGACTATCTTGTTTTTTCCTATCCACTCTGCCGATGATGGAATTGATAGTTAGGAGCTTGGTCATAACATAATTATACCAAATTGTTTTATTACTCATAATGAAAACTCTCGTGCCGTGAGGCAGGATTCGAATGTGACTATGTTGTAAAGGGCGAGACAGAGGAAGAAATCTTGAGGAATGGAGCTGAACACGCAAAGAGAGATCATGGGATGAAAGACTTTGAGATGACTCCCGAGCTTGAGTAGAAGTTAAAAGGACTTATACGCTCAGCTTAATGAAATTTGAAGGATCTCCTCATTTTTATTTTCATTGATAGCAATTGTACAAGAAATTATCACGGCCATTTGAAAGATATGAATCTACTACCGTACTAATTGCAAATAACGAATCTAATCTTTCCGAATTTTACAAACTCGGCTTTGGAGGGGTAATTTTCCAATTACTCTATTTCATTGCATGAAATATTGACTGCTTTGTGTCTAATCCTGACAAAAAACCTTTCTTGACTATAGGTATTCTGTTCACCTGTTTTACCGAAGGTATACTTTTGTATAGTTTCTCATATTGATGAATGAAATTATGAGGAGCAACTTTCTTCGGGTTTTTTTCTTCATACCAATCAACATTTACTATGTGCTTATCTGACATCTCTGTAAGTAGATGAATAACTTGTTCAATTTCCGAAGGAAGCACGTGCAAAAGAACTTCGCATGCTAACACTAGATCGTAGTTCTGAGCAAAACCTTCGTTAGAACGCAAAGATTGAATATCAGAAGTAACGAATTGCAAAAGTTGGTCGTTACTGTCATCGTTGTCAATCTTTCTAACCGATTGTGCGTTCATGGATGGATATCCAGTATATTCCTTCGCGTTTTTTATTTGATCTGGAGACAAATCGACTGCAACATACTTTTTGATGGATTTGCCGAAGGTTACGAGAAGCAATCTTGTGATGCGGCCGAATCCACACCCAACCTCTAGTATAGAAAACGGTTTAAGAGAGGATTGTGGATCACTAAGCGTTGATGAGAACACGTTGTTGGTCAAATATTCGATTAACAATTTTTCCTGCAACTCAAATTTGCTATTACGGCGAAAATTACTTTTATAGACTTTCCCTTGCTGCATCCAGTATTCTTTCGGATCGTATGGGATCGGTGACATATCTAAATTACTAAACTCTTACTAACAAGAGGATCGGTTAGAAAATCAGCAGAACCTTTACAGATACTATAAAATACCAGCCTGTAAGGGGCCTTAATATTTACTAGATAATGGTTAATCAATGCACCCAGGTTTCCTTTGGTTTAGATATTTCATACTTTTCTGAAATTCAATTAAATCTTTTAAAATAATCTTTTGTTCTGTCAGGCCATTCTGATGACATTGATTGATTAATTGCTTACTATTATCGTGAAAGATAGTTTGGAACATTGTTTGATTACTCAATATATTCCACTTGAATTAAAGATTTATGTTTATGTGTTATGCGGGCGTGAAGGGATTTCTGATATACAGAGCATTTTGGGATCGAAGCTATGATATTCCGTGACTGCAGAATTTGAAAAATTGAAAGAGTGGGCACGCATTTTTTTTCAGACGAATAGAAGAGCTCAAGCTACGGATTAGATAAGTGATGTAACGATGAGTACTATACTAAACTCGTATATTTCCAACTCTTAATGATTCACCCTGTCTATTCCATACTCGATATTGCAGGACACTCTGGAGTGATTTTGATAATATGAACGACCATATCCTACGACACTTTTTTTTGCTGAAAAATATACAGACTATTCTTCATGCAGCGGTATTTGTGCACTGCTTGCAAACTTTTGCTACGAGTACCTACTTAGAATATTATAAAAAAGATCTTATTGCACAGTAACGATCCAAATTTCACACAATTTTCTTTTCAGAAATTATGCGGTAGGATTCACCGGTCAAATATTAGAGGTATGGGAAACATACACAAAAACAGAAAAATAGATCTTCTATCGGAAAGCTATCGAAGTACCTGCTTTCGGATTCTATTTCATAGACAACTATGGGGATGCCAGCACGAAGTTGAATCCAAAATATATAAAATATTTAACCGTGCAATATTGCGAATAGAGTGTAGATGAAATGATCAGCACTTCCAAAAAGTGAGATGTGGTCAGATAATTTTCTAAAAGGATATTTATTATCAGTATTACTCCAGATTATTCCTATGCTACTACCAGTTATTTATTCCGTGAGCTATTTAGGCTGGCAACTAATGAATAGCTCTGAGTTATATTCCGAATCAACATAGGCCTGACCGATGATGATGATGATCAAATTCTATGTAGTTACATATACTACAGCCGAAATTGTCCCTAGAATTAAAGCAATTATGATTGCAAGTCGAATCGAACTGATATCCACCCATAGATATTTAATATATGATGCCCATTAGGTTGAATGTGTAAGGAAATTGACCATTTGGTCATTCTTCTTCGGTTAATTGGGCGATATGAGACT
Organism: Thermoproteota archaeon; assembly: GCA_046729835.1. GTDB lineage: Archaea > Thermoproteota > Nitrososphaeria > Nitrososphaerales > Nitrososphaeraceae > TH5896. The sequence goes on along the minus strand of JBKPHJ010000198.1, from coordinate 9,947 downwards.
TTTGCTCTATTTATCCTCTCATTCTAAGAGGAAAATCGAGACTGATCAGTATAGGCTTCTTTGACTATTCTTGCTAACCTTCATGACCGAAATCAATAGTATCACTAGTGATATGTATATATATTTTGATGCAATACATAATGTATGAGAACAATTCAGGCAAGCAAGAGACCAAATTTAGTGGGTAGCTCTGTATTCAAATTTAAGGTAGCCTCTGCTCTCGCTATATCATTAATAGCGGACGCCTTGGACTATTTTGCGGCTCCACTCTTTGGTGTGCCCCTCGTAGGCGACGTGTTTGATGCGATAGTTGTAAGTATTCTATTTAATATCACTAAGAGTAAAATGTCTGCAGCGATAAACATGATCGAATTTATCCCGATAATAGGTGACTTCATTCCAGTGTATACTCTATCAACACTCTTGTGGATCTCAAAAGAATGGAATAGTCAGCGGAAATATTCTAAGGGAAACCAAAAAATGAACACTGTATCTTCCAGTGCAACTTACTATACAATTAAAAAATAGTCATATTTCAGGCTACATCATAGAATCAAGTAGTCTAAATTCCTCATAGCGGTCTAAGCAGATGCTTTAGAGAAATTATACGAGTAAATTGACGATGCTCACAAATGAGAAATGGGGAATTTTAATACTTGTGACTCTATATGTACCGATAATTATATGCCTGGAGTCTATGTTCTAATTTCGTCAGAGATTGGATACGAGAATGTTATAATCGATGAATTGAGGGCGATCCCTCAGGCTATAGAAGCTTTCAAGATCTATGGATCGTCATATGACATAATTGCAAAATTCTCTTCTGATTCGCCGGAAAAACTGAGAAAGGTTTTAAGCAGTATTAGGAGACTTGATAAGATTAGATCAACACAGATAATGATGATAATAGAAAGTTAGGAAGTTAGTCGTAGCAACAGGTCAAATTCAGCTGTGTGAATACCACTGATCTTACCCCTTGTTAAAATATTGGCCAGAAGTCAAACCATTTTTAACTTGCACTATGTTTTGAGTAATATTCCTAGAATAACTGTGCCTGGACGACTTGACCGGAATGCTGTCTGGCCCATGAAGTATCTCTTAGCCTAAAAATTTCTGCATAACTGATGAATATTTGACATGACGTGCGTACGTACTTAAGTGTAGTTTGAATTCTCTAAGTGACTTTCTCCTATAAGATTATACTACAGTTTCATGTGGGGGAATGCTTTAATTTCATAATTTGGAAAATCGCCATGTAGATTTCCGACGATAAGGCGTTGCCAGATAATAGAGGAATCAAATGCAGGAATATCGGTAGCAAGTCCTGTCATGCCTCTGTTCAAGTCATGGGGGATGAGTTGGCAACCCTAAGATGCCTCAAACTGGAGCTAGCATCTTTTCGTCCACCACCGACTAAACTGAGTCGACATGAATCTATCCTCTATTTCTGGTATTAATTTATTTCACTAAATGAAAGTAAAAACCTTATCCATAAGTCGTAGTTAATTTTCTACGCGTACATTTGTCATGTCAGGTCAGGAACTTTCGACATACTACCTTCATACACCCCAAATTCACCCACCGCCGCCCTCTTGGTTTAACCCCCACTTTTCTCTGACTCGCTCTTCAAGCTTCGAAAATAGAATTCGGTCGAATACGAGTCCGATGGCAAATATTGTTATCATCGCTGCAATTATCTGATCCATAAGCTGGAATTCTCTGCCTACCAAAAGCACATGACCCAAGCCTATCGAGGCAGCGATCAATATCTCAGCACCTATCAATGCATGCCAAGCAAACGACCATGCTTGTTTTATTCCAACGATCAATGACGGTGTAGCTGCAGGTATCATAACATATCTGAAGAGCGAGAAACCTACGGCACCCATGTTTTTTGCAGCTCGTATATAGATAGGGGATATATTCCTTATACCCCCATACGTAGACATCATGACGGAAAAGACGGAGCTCATTATTACTACAAACAGTATACCGGCGTCATTAAGCCCTATTAGTAGAATGGCAAAAGGTACCCACGCCACACTAGGAAACGATTGCAAACCTACCGCAAACGAGCTCATCGTTTTGCCGAAGCCAGGAAGTTTTACCATAGCCAGTCCTATTGATACCCCTATAGCGATTGAAAGAGAAAAGCCGATCACAAGACGATACATGGTGATTCCGATACTCGTAACCAATGTTAAATCCTTGATTAAATCTATAAAAGATCCTGCCACCATAGCGGGTGATGGCATCGATACCTCTGGCCAAATGCCTAATAAAAAAACTAATTGCCAGATTCCGATAAAAGCAGCTATGAATAATGTTACATTTGCTAGGTCCTCCAGATCTATTTTCCCTATCCTGCTTTTCATCGTTGACTTTGCTGAAGAATGGGTCAGGACTATTCCAATTTTTCGACTGGAATCACGTTTTTGCATTTCTATGGATATTTTCCCGTTGTTGAGAAGGGACTATTTTTTGGTAACAGTCTCCTGTGATCGTAAAATGTGTGTCAACCAATAGGACGTTTACACAGAGAGAGGTAGAAATTGCATTACTAATACAGCAGCAAAACCCTTTCACAACTTTTTTCAATTGGAATGGATACCTTAACCCGTTTGTGTCCAGAGCATGTGATAATTCAGTGAACTCAACAACAAGCAAACCCGAAACCCTTTCTTAGAAACATGAAGAATACACGAAGTATATAATTGACTTCAAATGTGCAACAAAAGGAGTTTTGATGCATTCTTTGCATATACATTGAGTATCCGCAGATGTAGTTATACCCTTGCTTTATGGGCGTGAGTAAATTTCCTGACCCAAATACGCAATTTCTTGCGCCACCTAAGCCCACAGAAGGAACTTTACTCCAACTTCGGTATTTTGAGCAGCAGAACTTACTTACGGAGTTTTAATGTCATCTTCCAGGCGAGCAGAAAGACAAGAACTTGCTGCTGGGAACTGCCAAGGTTCATGGGCTTATTTGAGCTGTTCCTGAAATGTTAAATGCCACCAAGATGATCTATTTACTTCCTGTTTTATACTCTTTGTAGTGGTTCCAGTTAACGGACTGCTATATCCTTAACATTTGCTAGGCTGGCGACATAATCTTCCTAGATTTAGCTTGCTTACAGCGCAAAAACTCAAATGTGTATTAATGTGCATATAACGTGCATTTCTTGCATGATTGTAACAGCTAATATAACCCAAATGGGTTGCTCTAACTGCATTACTCGTAGAAAATAAGTGTGTGTGAAGAGATGGGGAAGACGCTTATACCGAAATGAAGACAAAGACAAAATTTTTGTTATCTGGGGTAATTATTCTTGCAGTAGTTCTTAGTTCACAGTTTAATTCGGAATTTTTGGTGAGTGTGACTAATACCTTCACCAGTAACACTCAAACCAACGATACTAGCAATAGTATAGTACCCAACAATATTGGTTCTCAGTCGAAAGTATTACGATTAGGCTATTTTCCCAATCTAAATCATGCACAAGCTATCATAGGATTGGAAAATGGAAGTTTTGAGAGAGCGTTGGGTGAAGACGTTACTAATGACGGAAGGGCTAAAAATTATAGTATCAAAGAATTCATGTTCAGTGCAGGTCCTTCCGCTATAGAAGCATTATATGCCGGCCAGATTGACGCAGCTTATGTGGGGCCCAATCCTGCAATAAATGGTTATCTTGCTTCGAATGGAGAAGACATTAGGATAGTATCCGGAGCCGCAAGTGGAGGCGCTGTGTTTGTCATAAGAGGTGATTCAGGTATTATCACACCAAAAGATCTCGGAGGCAAGAAATTTGCTTCTCCACAGTTGGGTAATACACAGGATGTTACTTTGAGAAAGTACCTTATGCAGAATGGATATGATACCGTTGAAAATGGTGGAAACGTAACCGTCGTACCGGTGAAACCATCTGACATACTCACTCTTATGCTGAAGAAGGAGATTGATGGTGCTTGGGTTCCTGAGCCATGGGGCGCGAGACTAGTAAAGGAAGCCAATGGCAAGATATTTGTCGATGAACGAAATTTGTGGCCACCAGATGGTAAATTCGTAACCACTAACATCATTGTAAGAACGGATTATCTAAGAAATAATCCTGACGCAATAAAGAAGTTGATTAAAGCTAATGTTGAGGAGACAATCTGGATCAACAAAACCCTCGCAAGCCTACATACAGATAATGTAGACAATCACACGAGAAATGATACGGCCGATGGTGGTGTAGCTGCATTTATTGAGGCATTTAACGATGGCCTCAAAAGAATTACCGGAAATACTGTACCTGAAGATGAGCTCAGAGATGCGCTAGGGAGGATTGAATTTACCTATGATCCGATTAAGCATTCGTTATTTAAAATGGCAAGTGACGCCTATGACCTAGGACTAATTGGTAGAGGGAATAAGCCTGACTTGACAAATATCTACGATTTGACTCTATTAAAAGAAGTGCTTAAAGAGGAACATCTACCAGATAATAATATTTAATGCCTGTCCAGCTTAGAACAGCTGAACAGTGTATTTCCCGAGATCTCTTCCGGATCCAATTATTGACTTTGATGGGTCTTTCATGGTCCCCGCAATATTCTAATGACACCACCTATCTATTTATTAATCGTAGATACGCTCGCCGGCAATCTATGATAGTACGCTATTATTGGTACTGACGATACTTTTTGTTCTCTTTGGGAGGATCTACATTATATACTTGTCTGTCATTATAGTGACAAAGCTACTAATTTGGGTTAATACTTTCGAGATCGGAGACGGTTTAACGTGTTGACACTCGCTCACTACGAATATTTCGAAGGACATTTTGTTATTATGGTTAGAACCATTCTTTTCCACATTTGATTACAATAGTGTTCAGATTAGCTCTCTATTCATAGACCACAAAAATAAGTCTTAGATCGATAAAAGGAACCTAACATTGCATAACCCATAAGACTAGTAGACCTAGATTCGGATTCGTCGCTGCTACTTCACGGGTTGGTTCTCACAAATATTTTCTACACCTTGTTTCCTACGGTGAGACTATGCCTATGCTAATGTGAAATAATCTTTTAGACCAATAACTCTTGGTTGACGACAGTAAGTGGAACTTCTCCACGCGACATCCTCTCAATATTTATTGCTATTATTCTCGTGATTGCATCAATAGCTTCTGAAGTCCACCCAGCAATATGTGGCGTAAGAACGAAATTATCAAGTGTAAGTATGCTGTCATTTCGGTCAGGCGGTTCAGTCCAAAAAACATCAAATGCAGCTCCTGCGATTTTTTTAATACTCAAAGCTAAAAATAGTGCCCTCTTATCCACTATATGTGCTCTTGCAACGTTAATTAAATAAGCTGACTTTTTCATCATACTTAACTCCTTTTCTCCGAACATAGCCTCAGTTTCATTTGTTAACGGGGTATGGATCGATACTATGTCTGCCCGAGCTAGGGTTTCAGCAAGTCCATCCGTACCAATCAGATCATCAACAAAATATTTCTTGTCGATCCCTTCAGTCTTTGCGAACGGATGCTTTGTGACAGCTTCCACTCTCATTCCAAAGTTCCTAGCGCGCTTTGCAACTTCTAATCCGGTTACTCCCAGACCTACAATCGCAAGAGTTTTTCCATGCAGCTCCGTTCCCATGATTTCCTTTGATCTTTTATAGAGTAAGCTACCGGCAGCAGAGTCACTAGCGTTCTTACCTGATACATTCTTAGCTAAATAGAGCATGAGAAAAAGAGTATGTTCTGCCACAGAAATCGCATTCGCTAGAGGAACGTTTGCTACATAAATCCCTCTAAAGGTGCAGTGTTTTATGTCAATATTATCTACGCCAATCCCCGACTGCTGTACAAGTCTTAAATTGGGACATGCATCTATTATTGACTTATCTATGTTATAAAAGCCATTTACGATTACCTGAGCATCCGCAAGTTGCGATTCCAGTGGAGAGTCGATATTAACATATTCGATCTCAAGACCGAATTGTTTTAGTTTTCTTGTTAAAGATTCCTTGAATGAAAAGCCTCGAAAAAGCCCCTTGATATTCAATGTGTTATCTACTGTACAAGGGAATCACCCTCATATTTTTTTGTCTATCTAAACAACCTTTCACGGAGGAAAAGTTGGCTCCACAGCGGCATAAAATAACCCGTTAACTCCCCTTCGATTTACTTGCGAATAATTCTCGACCTCATTTGAGGGATATATGTTATGAAGATAGATAAATAGGGTATTGATGGCTTGATAGTTAAACTTAGTAGTGCAGTTTTTTCGTTGTGTGAACGGAGTTACCTTCAAAATCACCCTTTCAGCAGATTTAAACCCCATTAAGGGCATAAGCCATGCCTGTTACTTTCCTAAAGGAACGCAGATCGTCCTCTATCTTAGCGAATCCTTACAAATAACGCGAAAGCTAATCAGATGATTTCATCATTGCTTCGTGCTGGACCCAGATCTGATATTGGTAATAAAGTTTGGTAACTAAAAAAGTGAGACCTTATATTCTAATGGAGCAATCAGTTTCCTAGCCACTTTGGCGAGTTTGCCGAGGGTATTAGTTAACATACGTAAAAAGAGATTTGTGGCTTAGAATCGTATAGAAGAAACAACCGAACATATCTCACTAATTACAGGCTAATTAAATTCATCTATCACTCCTTTGTGGTGTAATACAAATTCGACTTAATGCACCGTCCCAAATACCATCGCTCAAAGTATGAAATAGTTAACGAGATCCTGAAGGTTGTCCTATCGAGAAGTCAATCTCCTTCTTGCTTCTACAAATGCAGACACATACACATCGCCTATGGTGCAGGCATGACTTATTCCCAACTGCTTGACTACCTCCCCAAATTAACGGGGTCAGGATTGCTGAAAATGACGAAGGTGGGACCAGATCGATACTATGAAGTTAGCGATAAAGGGCAGCATTATCTCCATTTATACGCCGAAATTGAGGAGGATCTCTATCCCGATCCTGGCTAAGAATCAGTCACATTAGGAATGGACTGGAGGATTATCTGATCAAAGTAACGTAGTGTATTGTGGTTGCCTCTTCCATATGGGGGACTAAGAACCATTGTCGACCCAAATCCTACAACATATACCATCCAATGTGCCTTGCTACCAAAAATCATCGGTAAGGTTTCAGCAACCGGTGGCGATTAGAATGAGTTTAGAAAGATAGACAGACATAGATGTCGATAATTGCTTTTGTATTGCATTTCTACATGTTACATAGATTCATCTCCTGATGCATACATACAAGATCATTTGAAGGAGGAAAGATTGAACTTTAACATGGGGGACATCACTATCTGCAGAGGAGTATTTCAGCACCGTTGGAGCTGGGAAAAATGTGCCCAATAGTGATTGCACACAACTGCCAGGCTCCACATACAATGTACACTACGCGTGTTACGCGAAGAAAACATAATTACAAAGGAAGGAGGGTCACAGATCAACCTCCCTTAGACCTAAATATTTTGTTAGGGCGGAGCTTGAGCTCCATTTCAAAGCAGTACAATTGGATCGTTTAACATTTTGTAACCACAGTCCCGCGATACCGTTCGGAACTCACAGAATCATTGCTCAGGTTTTTCAGTCCTAAGACTTTCATAGCGACACATATCAGTCGCTTTGATTATCGAGTTTCGCTTCATCGAATCTTAGATTGAACGATAGAAAATCTAAATAACTCACCCTTGGGTCTAGCCATATCCGATACGGACCAGAGTTGAATTTTTTCTGCAACTAGCCATTACTGGGCATAATCAATTTTGGAATATTTAGACAAATCATTTAACTTTACTTTCTAACACCTCCATTCTTAATAATTAGCCATAGAATCGCATAGACATCAATTTAAGCACTAATGATTTCCTCCGAATTCTAAGAGACGGTATACCCTTTCCATGATTCTAAGGAACTTAATGAGATGGGAAAAGCCCCAGACTGTTTCCTGTGTCTATAAAATACATAAATAAAAACAAACGGTACTGCTGCAAGAATGTATGCCCAGTTCTCGATTGCAAGGGGTTCGAATCCCAGACGTAAACCGAATTTAAGCCCCAGTAATAATCCAAAATATAATGTCAGAAAAAGAGGCACCAAACCAAAAATAATAAATCTATGACTCCTTTGTTTGAACTTTTCAAGGTTTTGGTATGGATACTGCAGATGGTGATAGTGAACAGGCATGGATAAAAATGAAACGGCGAATATTATCGTAAACAGTGCGAGCATTAGGATTATGCTGTCTTCTGGTGAGAACTCACTTGGTCTGTTTATCGAGATGTTAAGAAGAAAGCCAAATAGAAATCCTGAAATGGTTGTAAGGACGGCGCTCTCTTTCAGGATCGTATCGTAGTCTTTGACAATGTCTCCGTTCGCGCCAGGATTTGTTAAATTTTCTTTCTCAGTCTTGCTCTTGTTATTTTCAACACCATCACTATTCATCTGATTTGAAAAGCTACCGTGATGATATAAGACCATGATGATATAAGAATGATATACAGTTGGAAAAAAGAAAGATTTTCTTTGTTAATGGTCACGGGGTTTGTAACGCGTCATAGGAAAGAACCCAACGCGACTACTCTAGGCTAAGATAGATAGGTCTAAAGTCTATACACGTTAGAATATCGATTGCAATTTGTCTGTCGCGCTAAGGACTTGATCCTAGATGTGTGCAGTAGGATTGAAGCCTTGAGAATTTGTAAGAAGTCCCAAATAAGATTATGATGAAGCAACTACTTCGAAAAGAAATAGCGGATCGGAAGATCGCAGCTAGATACATTCAAAAGGTCTTGTCACCGAAGTATAAGAGAAGCTATCGTTCCAAAAGGGAACTCGTTTCCCTTGATCAGGATTATTACGACATACCGACTTTAACATCCGCTCGGAAAAAATTTCGTGTGGTGGATGATGTTTTGGAGTGCCAGATCCGTATACCGCTCCGATTTGTGATTTTGTATTTGTGTTTTATTTGTGTCTAGTAATGCGCCTCATGGAAAAATTGATTCAGAGGGTTTCCGTAAATACTACTTTATTTCATGTTGCATCGTTAGGCAAGACCCAATCTCAAGAAGCGCATCTTGTAAATTATTAAGCTAGATCGTGTAACAAGCTTTCGGTACTGTACCTCACCCCCAAAGCTCACCTGTGATTTGTACAGTACTTGATACGAAAATACCTTACCGTCTATAAAAATACCTATGAAGAAGTAGAAGGTTGATGCACCTTAGTTGCCTCATCTTATTACGAATGTGAGATAGATCGACTAATAATCCTGATTGAAGAATCTGAGGCAGAATGACATAGATGACGACCAACGCTTTTAAGATGTAGCATCGATATCCATTCTCTGGTGCTCATCCTTTTCGAAAGTGGACTCTTGATTTAAGAGTATTCCGTCCTTTGGCCTTGGGGTAGAGCAATTAGATGTCCTTTAATATCTCACCGTTTGCCTTAACTTCAAATGTTTTAAAGCAGCCGACTCTGCTCTCGCATACACAAAAATTCCCTATTCCGTTCTCTGTTTGCAATGAACGTTTCCTCCTGACTAGTTCAATGAAACAATCGTTCTCAAATTACTATCGTCGTTGTTGTTGTTGTGCTATCATCATTGGCTGGCTTACGAACATCACTTTTAGCTGAAGTGGTGTGGGGTTGAACCTTTGAGTTGCCCTAATAGTAAGATACTTATGTTTCATGAATAAAGCTTTGGATCATCGCGTTGATAATAGCCGGTTTTTCAGCATGTGGCCTATGACCACATTTTTCTATTATATTCACTCTGCAATTTTTCATCGTTATGAAAGGGGAAATAAATTTCACAGGAATTACGAGATCATTTTTGCCCCAAATAACAAGGGTATGTGACTCTATCTTGTCAGTGTCAATCCGCTTAGCATCTGCACTATGTCTTAGGG
>JBKPHJ010000197.1:0-1967 GCA_046729835.1 Thermoproteota archaeon | reverse complement strand
AAATAGGATTTAGTTAATGCATTTGAAAGTGATATCTTAGTTCTACTTTAGGGAACTGTGGAATATCCTTTTTGACTTGTTCTGGAAGGGAATCTATCACCTTGCTTTAATAAGACTTAGCCTATAACAAATGGAAAACTTACAGAAGATCTTATGTCTTCCAATTGCCTCATGAGTATGGGTATAACTTGTTATCTTATAATCAGTCCTAAATTTGTGATAAGTGCCTGCTGTCAGCGGTAGGATAGTACCTGCATTCTGGAATACACCCACTAACTCCACAACCATACGAACCACCCTCCTGATAAGATTCATGCCAGTACGAATGAAGTTTCTTAAATTGATGGTGTACCTGTACGTCTTATACAGTATGCATAATGTGAAAATGTGAGCTCTGCCCACGACTCATAATATGTTGGCTCCTGTTGTCTCTTCCGTTTCTCTGCCTTAGCTTCTTTATACTTTGCAAATCTAGCTTGTGGCTCTGGGGTATGTGCAGTTATGAAGGATGTAATATATCGAAAGATATGTGATTTTTCGTTTGCCTGATTCTATAAAGCTTGTATTTGCATTCTAGGCCTTAATTACCTGTTCGGCCCTGTCTAAGTTGAACTATTTGTTTTTGTTTTGTCTCCAGCTAAACACACTTTCTTCGTCAAGTGCACCAAGGAGACTATCAAGGTCCCACGCACCATGGTAACGATCTTCATTTATAAAGAAAGCAGGAGTACTCTTCACTCCATATTTTGCAAACTCATCAACAAGTCCAGAAAGGCGATATCCCGCAGAACCCAAAAGTCATCAAGTTAAAAATCAACCAAGAAATAACAGAAACCTTTAAAGCTTTAATAGCTTTACTACAAATGAATCCTTTTACAGAAGTGATATCGCAGCAGAAACCACTGGCCCCATTATGTACGTGGGTTCATATACTTGAAAGGTAAATCAAACCCTAAGGGGGGCGGGGCAATTCAGGCGTTCTCTATCCGCTTTAGCATTCTACCATGTTCTACTTCCTTGTCCAATACAATTCCTTGTATTAGCCTCGTATCATTTAGGGAAGCTCCAGCTTTCTTTTCAACTTTGATATTGTCAATATCTACTTTAAACTTGCTACTTCTACTACTACTACGATCGCTGTTGCCTTCACTATTTGCAGATTCTTATTCTTCAGTAACCCGACTGTAGCAAGTAATATTGCTGTCATTGATGTGATTGCTAAATTGCACTTCTTTACTTCTTCGTTACGCATACTACTATAACGATTTGTATCATGCTTTATCTATGATTGGAGGAATAGGACCTTCCATTAAATCGTATATGTCTTCTGTGATATCAATAGCAGCAGATCATCGCTAGAACGGACTTGTTTGACGCATTCAGACTCTCTCTGCAGTTCTGGCATTAATCGTCAGATATAGCTAGTACCAAAAAAAAAGGAAATGACCTATTCATATAAATTTGAAATTTCGCCACTAAGGAGCAGTATATCCTATTGGTATGTTCAAGTATAATCTGTCCTTAAAACCAAGCATCTTCACAGCAGTATTTAGGGAATCTATCGCTCCTCTAAGCTGATCATTCTGTGTAAGCGCTTCTCCCTCTGTTCTTAACTGTTGGATCGCTGCAAGTTGAGCCGTTGTAAGATTTGCAGATTGCGTAGCATTATCGATTAGTTGCATTCCAGTCTCCGCAATATATCGTCTCCAACTGCCATCGAAATTGCTTATATCCTTCATTCCAACTACTAGAGCAGGTTCAGCAATAATACCTAGAACTGTACTATTGTCCATCAGTCTTGACTTACCTACTGAAAGCCCTGGTGATTCTTTTCCTAGTAGCACAGATACACCATCAGCAGGAACACACCATATTTCTACTGCTACTGATACACCGTTTGTTGCGTTAGCTGGTACACGTACCATTCCCGGATGTACATCATTAATGGAGTACAGTCTATATTCAGG
>JBKPHJ010000196.1:0-3948 GCA_046729835.1 Thermoproteota archaeon | reverse complement strand
ATTATTCAGTGTCAGGCTTCCAAAAGTAATGCATTTCAACTATGGTTGAAGTGAAACCACATTCGGGACACGTTTCTCTAGTTCTGATCATCATAGCTTCTTGTTGACCTGCTTTCAACTCTTTTAATTTAAGTGACAACTCCACATATTCGTGGAAACAATGTGAATATCGTAAAATAACTGGCACCAACTTTGTATTTTATTTAATAAGAATTATACCAAACTCAAGCCAAATTAACTTAATTCAATCAGTCATGTAACGCTTACATTCAATATTGCACAAACAATGCACTCGGATTTCACACAAGATGCAATTCGAACATCGAGTTGATGGAGTATGAGCGTCCCGTTGATCCCGTATATGATTATCGATATAAAACTCAATATTATACCGGATATGTGTAATATGAAAAATTACAAACTGGTCTAAGCAAGAATGTGAAGCTATGCGTTAGCTGCCTAAGTAACTAGCTATACGACTATCTACTATCTAATAGAATAAATATCTGATATATATGAGCGTCCGAATCAGCTTAATGCAGATAAACACCAGAATCATGAAGATAGCAGAAGAACGAATACAAAATACTTAGTAGTTTGTTTTTTGGTGGCCTTTAATTTGTTCATGTGCACTTATTTCTTGTTCTCTTCAGAAGCAGAACTATTTGCGCAACAACGTGGCACAATTTCTACAGACCAAGCCACTGCTCTCCCTCTTGTTAATGCAGAAGGCAATCAAGTGAAGGTCATAATAAACTACAGCATTGGAGACCAATCGCTTCTAGGTCAGAGAATAAACGCCATCATGGGTATTTACGATCGCCCAACTGGCTCGCTAATAAAGCTATCATCATTTCCGAATGGGTTTATCTTAAACAGCACACAAGGTACTACATACCTGGCAAGCACATTAACTGACCCTAAGATACAGAATGTAACAACTCTTGCAACACTTACCAATGCAGATAAGTCTGAAGAGTACTCGAACGTTGTTAGGTCAGATCTTGATATGAGAGCGATCTTACCCAAACCCCTTTCAGCACTAAATGAGACTTTAGTACCACCACCTTTAGCAGCGAGTGATGGAGAAAACCAAGAAGACACCCCACCCAACGATGATGGGTCTAATTCAGACGAAGAATAGCGAATCTGTATTGGCTCATATATCATCGGATATGTCTTCTGTCGAGAAACGATATCATTTCTAGTATGGCGCTACCTCCCGTTAGTTTGCAGCTATGATCTTGTCCACATTGGGGACATAGTTTGTCATCATCAAAGTAAAGCCCATCAAATGACTGATTTTCTGGGTTTGTGGTCGAATAGTTATTGTCAGCAGCTAGACTTGTGGTCGAATAGTTATTGTCAGCTTCACTCTGGCCTCTTATCGGCTTTGATGGAAGTGGATGATGTGAGTTATGAGCTTCGTCACTGGTCATTATTATCTTCACCGTTTAATAATCCGATTCTTCTTGCCATTACAACTTTGATTTCGTCATGGACAACCTTCACGGGATCAGAGCCGAAGAGTTCAAACGAATTCTGGTTATTGCGTAGCTGCATGTTTGCTTCATCTAACGTAAAGACTTTGATTTCAATGACATTAACAGAACTTGTTTGGTCATAAGATTTTTTCATGTTCGCCGCAAGATCTCGTCTAAATACAAGCCACTTTCCGTCGTAGTTTTTGACCGTATAACGGAAACCAGCTATTGTTTTTGTGAATTTATCTTCTTGCTGCAGCTGAGATCTGATGCTCTCTTGTAAGTCGATATAGTGACAATATTCACTACCGTTTTTAGATTGTCTCCATGATGATAATTGATCTTCAAAATTGGTCAAGTTTCTCACCATCACTCTTCCCGGAATTTAGCAACGCAATCATTACACAGTCGCAAAACGATTATACCCATCTCACCCACTTCTTCTTCTATTGTGATCGTTGCTTCATTGCAGCATCCGGCTCCGTCACAAATGCTTTTATCTACGTTTAATTGTATATTATTTGGCATAGCCATTGTCTCATCACTTATCGGGACAAAGATTCAGTTGATTCTAAGATTCCAGTTCTTCTATCAACTGAATCTTTATTGCTCTTTTTCTCTCCAACTTCAGATAGACTCAAACAGCCTTCATACGTCTTTTCAAGTATGCGCAGCAAGAACCGGCTTCTTGGTATGTCACCTCTTTGCCGATCAATTTCTAGAAGAAACCTTCTAGGAACTGATACGGACGTATAGTTACTAATGGTTTTACCCATATTAACACTCTCACTAAGAGCAACAAGAATATTATTAGGACTAGTTCTAATGCGCGTCATTGCCGCGACGTGAGAACTTACTTGAAAATCTGATTTCAGAAGTTATACAAACGAATCGAGGAATCGGGACAAATCAACTTTATGAAGATGTCAATAGACTGTACTGCAAAGAAAAGGGGCTAGCTAAGTTGTCTAAAAGTCTCTTTTTTGCTCATCTTAATATATTGATTGATAATAACATAGTTGAAGAAAGAGGTAGTGATTTAAAAGGGAAAAAAGTAGAGCACTATCTAACAGATTTCGGCGAGCAGTTACTTAAACAAGGTAAATTAGAATTACCATATCTGAGAGATAAGAAAACACAAATATCTACCAGTGAAAATAGTGTCAACTATGGACTCAAAGCACTATATACTTTAATACTTTACTTCAATGTAGGAACCGGTTATCAGTTCAAATCAGAAGATGCATTAGAATATTTTCTGAAACAGCATGGTTTATCCATCTCTTCACTGTTAGTTAAATCAGAATCGAGTCTGTGTAGGCATCAGAATGAAGAATACATTCAGAGAATTCTTGAATCTCCAAGAGAAGAGTTTAAAGTGTTTAAAAGGAAATTCATTCGTAGCCATATCTATGAAAGAGGAACTATATTGTATACTTGTGACGTACGGGGAATCACTTGCGAAGCAATTCTTGCAAACAAAGAGATAAGCGCTTTTCGGTACCGTAAATTTTCATCAGATGAAATAATAACTGCACTTGAATCATTAAGTAATTTAAATATTTTCAAACCCATGGTCAGCGGTTGATCCCACATTCATAATTGACAAGTCTCTTTATCTTCTTATGTCCGAACTGAATAGTTATAATCTCTTTAACAAAATTGAAGCTGTAACGAGAAAGGCATGGTTTAGCTTTAGGACACAACTGATGATGAACAAAAATGGATGTATTTTATATTTGGCAAAAAAGAAGCTGACGAAATCATAATCAAAGCACACGAAGAAAGAAAAAAAATAACTAATGATAAAACTATAAAAGCATACATCAGAATGATTACAAAGAGCGACAGACCGAAATTAGATGAAATCAATAGAAGAGTTGATGAAATTAATAAAGAAATTAAGGAAATTCAGGATTACATGGAGTGGATACAAGAAGAATATAAAACAACGATAGACAGGAATGGGACTCTGCTGAAACAGATCTTCGAAATAGTGTACCCCAATTTCTTAAGCGATATTCATCTTCCACGATTTGGCTAAATCGGATTTCTTCGAAAGATAGCAGATCAACCAATTAAAAGTCTATTCTGAATAAAGAGAATTCAGTGTAGATTAGGGTTTTTTACAGCTAATACTTCTGGCTTTATATTTGCTAACTTTGGATTCCGTTGTATCATGGTCATGATCTGATTGAACTTTTGATTCTGTTCTTCATGAACTGCTTCTAATTTCTCTTTAAGATCTTTTATTTCTGACCGGGTAAGAAGCCGTGGAAAGAAATCTAATTTTAGCTCTCTATACATAATAGCTACTGAAATTGGTTTTAGTGGTATGTTTCTATAAATAGACTGCCTTTCGCGACTTATGAAGAGAAAAGTATTTCTATTATTGCCCGTTGGATGTTCTTGAAGCCAATCTTTAATATATGGAATAGAGTTGGTCAGTGGAACAGTTCTTGGT
>JBKPHJ010000195.1:0-1469 GCA_046729835.1 Thermoproteota archaeon | reverse complement strand
TCTTGCAACAGAATCATCAATACCAAGTGCTATAGACAAATCTTCAGCTGATAGTTTGCATAGTCTTTCTACAGTGAAGTGATGATCGATAAGTATCCCCTTTAAGCCGTTGGCAATATCCAGTTTATTTATCTCATTTCGAGCATCGTTATTTGCTGACTCATTCAAATTCCAAGGTATTAGAGATTATCCAATATTCACTGTAGCGGGATCCAAAAATAATTTAAAACTATTTTAATTCGATACAGACACAACCTATGGTGTCATTGTTGGAGGTGCTGCGACTCCGCTGCCTGCCATGTCAGTGGCGGTCATATTTCCATCTGTAATATTTCCATATGTAGTATTTCCTGCCTCTCCTTCAAGCTCTTGTGCAAATACTGAAGGCAGTCCTATAATTCCCCACATTAGAGATATTCCTAATACTGTTCCTATTGTTCCTATTACTAGGACCATTCTTAAGCTAGATATTGGTTTTACTCTTGCGATCTTTCTATTCGTTTTTCTGTTTATAATCATCGTGTAGCTCACGCAGCTACCATTTATAAGGAGTTCCCCAAAGCAGAGAAATAGGTCGAGTTTATAGAAATATCTAATTAACGTTTTACATTTTTAAGAAAACCCAAATGGCTATAGATAGTGACAAAGTAACACTCTTAACGAGGAACGTACATTTCTTGAATATTCAAGCTTTATAACTAGTTACCATACAATAGCGATCCTCTTTATAAGCAAAGTTGATCGTCAGTACACACTTGACATCATCGTCAACTTGATGTTTATCTCTAGCGATGTACATTGGTAATAATACTGAAATTATCCCTTCAAACCCTCCACATACTTAATCTACTCGTCGTTCAGACCTGATCCGACAAGATGATCGATTATGAATACCGAGCTATGCAGTCTCTAGCTTACGTTTAGTCTTAAATAATTTTATAAGGTATGACAATATTCAGAATTTAACAATATCATATTGACTTAAACCTTATGGATTTCTGACACAAAAATTATAAAAGTAGTATTAGTAACACCATCATTAGCAAGAACGACGATAATAGCAATATAATATGCTATTGTGTATCGTGTAATTGGAATATGATCGCTTATGCATATAGTTATGTGGTCTTGTTTCTGCAATTGCAACATCAAGCCAAGGTTGTTTACAGATAAATAGTTTTGTTAGCTAAACCGTAAGTGAAGTACATTTTAAATACCATTTATCGATCGTACACTAAACAGATAATTGGATACTGAAAATGACTATTCAAGGGAACCCAG
The DNA here is from genome assembly GCA_046729835.1 of Thermoproteota archaeon. Lineage (GTDB taxonomy): Archaea > Thermoproteota > Nitrososphaeria > Nitrososphaerales > Nitrososphaeraceae > TH5896. The sequence goes on along the minus strand of JBKPHJ010000195.1, from coordinate 188 downwards.
AGAGATAAAGAGATCAGTGAGCGACCAGGGAAAAGGAGAAGGAATAGGCACGCAAGAAGAAGCTTATCAACAACAGACGGTACTAAATCTCTACAATTGTGGAATAGCCCCAGAGGTAATTGCACTACAATTAGACATAACCAAGATAGAAGTTATGAGTATCATAAAGAAGGTGCTAAACGATGATA
>JBKPHJ010000194.1:0-24616 GCA_046729835.1 Thermoproteota archaeon | reverse complement strand
ACTATCACCAACCTTAAGTCCTCTCGACAGTCTTACAGGAATTATTAAGGCTATCCTCATATCGGCATGAGGTGTTGAACTTCTGTCAGATCTGTTGATAGAACTTACTTCAGCTAGCCCTCCGATGATGCCCGTAAACATACCTAAAGAACACGCATTAAATCCATAAATAAATGTCTATTAGATAGAGATCTAAAAAAACCAAAACCCACAAATTATTCAGCTATCTTTTTTGTGTATGACAATTGTTGCTGAAACGAGCGAACTATTGGCTGCGATAACAATATCACCGGTGTCGGATAAGAGTCTGCTGTAAAGAAGACTTATTTCGTATATTATGCCTGTATTTCCGAATACCGATATCCTGTCGCCCACCTTGAACGGCCGTATTATGGCTAAATACAATCCAGCAATCAGGTTTTCAATAAGTGATTTGGATGCAAATCCTACAACTAGTCCAGTAACGGTCGTTATTACAGCGGCGTAAATTGGATCTCTACTAAGGTACGAGATAATAATAGCAGCAATCACTATTGCGCCCGTGATACGTATGAATATTTTAATCGAATGTGCCGTTTCAGCAAGAAAATTAGCAGCTATACGGTATACCGCGTTACTCACGATTTCAATAAAGAAATAGCCTAGAATTGCGATCTCTGCAAGTTGCACATATAGCAGGGCCCATGATGGAATTATTGGTCTTAGAATGAAAGTCGTGAGGAAGAAGATTAAAAATAGAACTACCCCCAGAACCACCACCTTTTTGAGAACCTTGTGCTTGGTTGTTCCCATCGTACCCGAAGGGTCTCCGAATTTGCTATCATCTCGCGCCTGTTTGTCATCTTCCATGGTTATTTTTCATATTACTGTCAGTTAAGGATATCAATCACATCGTGGGATATTTAGATACGAGGTCACAATTGTTTCATGGCGTAATCTTATGATGCGTGAGTATAAGTAATGAAATTTATGTGCTTGAATATTGGTTGATACTAGGAACCCATCATTCCTGGCAACTTTATAGGTGTTCTGTATGCTTTTGTTACATTCAGACCTTCACTAGTGGTGACAGTGACAAAACCAAGTGGAACATTTTCTGGGGGGGATAACAAAAGCTTCTGTCCTGGCGAAATTGAAGCCAGTGTTTGGGTGCTTTGTCCGTCGTAGTTTATTAATATGTTGGTAAGAGGCTGCTTGCCCGTGTTAGAAAGCATAACCCTAGCAGTGCTGAAAAGGCTCTGTTCATCCTTGAGAGGATCTATATCAAGATTGTAATTGGCAGCCGACAGGTTCATGCCGTAGACAATTATTATTATTCCAGCTGACGCAATTGCTGCGGCTATTATAACAACAAGGACACTACGGCGCATCTTCAGTTCATTGTATGAAAAAACGATATTTAACATTTTTTAGAAAGGCACTTTTAATTATTTCGGAATAAATTCGGTCCCTAATAGTGAAAAAATGATAGAAGACTAAGCAAGAAGAACAATCTAGTACCTTAGCCAAGCAGCATGACAATCTTGAAATCTAGAAATAGTAACAGACGACCCGGGAAATTCTAAAGGACTGGTCGCCTACTACTAATGCACCTGTGCCGATATCGTCGTACTGGAATGTATCTAGATGCATAAAAGGCATCCGGAACGTGGTTACCTTTCTGTATAAACTATAGATTCTAATTCTTAAACTATAGATTCTAATTCTAAGAGGCATTGTATGCGTCAGACTTTATCTGCACATTTTTTTCTAGTTACTATTGCGATAAATTCAGAAAATCAATAGGATAACCGCCATGAAGAATTCTGGCAGGACCTGCTTGTCGTACATAGTTTGTGTGGTTAACGGACGATGAGGGATTGGCGATTCTAGCTCAACTGCATTCAAGGTATTCGCTTCAAGCTTTTTTCCTATTTCTCTATATTGCTATAATCTATACTTCAGGTTTCTACAGGTAAGCCATGGCGATTTTATATCACTAGAAAGGCGGCTAGAGCGATGACCAATTGGCAAGGAATCAAACTCTCGCCGCCTATCGTGAACGGATTTTACAGGTACCGCATCCTATCTGAAATAGAATGGCTAAACAATGTTAAGCCTGCCAAGGCCTTAAATCGTCCTTGAACATAGCGAATATATGCAGATAACGCTGCCCTTTAGATGTAATTTCAGGATATTGGCGGGATAATATCGAATTCATCAGAAATAAGCCCGGAAAACGATGTTTCGTTCATATTAAATTGTTGAGGATCCTCTCTGCATTGTATCGCAAGTCTACCCTCTAGAAATAAAACAACATGGATTCATTCCGGTACTCAGGCATTTCTTTGAAGTGTGCTAACACGTTCTGGTGTTCCCTGTTAAATTAAACTGGAATCACAAACATGTTCCGCTGTAGGAAGTGTAGATCGTAGCCAGAGCGATATTGCTTCTTGTAATAAGAGGTCATTGAATTCAACCTTTTCGCTATATCTGCTGCGTCCATATCCTTTGGATGGAAGACATTACCGATTAGGCCTAAGCGTTCGGGTTGTATTCTCTCCTAGAAGGAAGGTGATTGTTTCGCAACTGCTATCTCTGCCTCGTTGTATATTCTTCCTAGACCATGGGTGCAATCCAGGAATAATCAATGATACAGACACATCTCCTTAGACTATTGTTCTATTCTCTGAAATGGACCATCAGGATTATTCGGGGGTAGACACCATAATGATCCAGGGATTAGACCTGGCAATTTATCACTATGATATCTCTAGCGTCCTGCTGAAGGCATAGGTATGCATCGTGATTCATGATGCTGATGTGATTACGAACCATGTCGACATGGAAAGACATGCCATATTCGATATGGGTATACGGTGATTATGAGCAAGCAAGGACCTTTGTTTATCTACAACCAAAAGAAGGGAGGGAGAATTACAGGATCCCCACACGATGAATTAGCTTGGATTAGCTTAGGGAAGCGGCTCACCTGACTCATCGTGATCCTTCCCTGTGAAGGTATCGTGACATCCCTCAATTTCTTGAATCTCTTCCGGGAATGATTTCTGTAGCTTGCGGCATTGGCCGTTATCCCCCTTTTTGGGCTTATCGTTACGGTCTGCTTTTGCCATCTGCTGATTATCGCCCAATGACACTACAAGAGATAGCTTCTCATCAAAGCAGAGCCCCAAAAGCGACTGATAAAAGGATTTGTTTAGGTTAGCCTAACTTATTATGTTAGGCCGCCGTTTCAGATTATTCGGTGTAATCTACTGCCTCAGATCTAGTTCTTCCCTCCCTAAACTTTTCTAATCTAGAAACAAGCGATGATGTTATTTTATTAAAAGTAACTTTGGAGAAAACAAAGGGAAAAGATTCGACCGTGCAAATTCATGCCTTGGCGTAAAATCCTGCCTTTCGTTCAAATATTTGACCGTTCTGCATAGCTTTCCTTAGATACGTCCTAGCTTCATCCTCGGAAAATTTTCCAGTTCTTATGAGTTCATCAATGAAATTTCTTTCGCTCACATCATTCTTATCTTCGCCTGCAAGGGCATTGAATACTTCTATAAACAATTTCAGCTTAGATACTTCGCTGTGCGGTTTACCATGTAGAACCCCTAAATCTACCTTTCCAGTATTTACATCCATACCGGCTGTCTCTAGCATTCTTTGAACCAGGTATATCGCACGATCGGCATCCTCCGCTTCGACACTATCCTTTAGCAATAATCGTGCTCGAGCAGTGGCAAGCCTAACAAGCCCTTCAAGCTGCCTAGGTGTGACAGTGATCATTCCTTCGGTTTCGACATTTCTCATTTTCATGTAATATTCTTTTATTATATCCATTGCCTCATTTGATAGAGATGGCTCAGTTTGCTTTGCATAGGCAAGATATTTGCTCAGCAACGCGGTATCAATAGCGGGTTGAGTTGCACGATCTGCGTCTCTATGGATCTCCAATATGTGACTTGCAATGCGGCTATCCTTCTCACTTTCCGGAGTATCTCGTACAACGAAAATCAAGTCAAATCTAGTTAGAAGAGGAATGGGAAGATTGACATTCTCCGTGATATTCTTGAACGGATCGTATTTCCCATACATAGGGTTGGCTGCTGACAATATAGAAGTTCTTGCATTCAAGGTGGCCACTATTCCCCCTTTCGCAACAGAGCATGTTTGCTGTTCCATTACCTCATGTAGTGCAGACCGATCCTCTGGTCTTATCTTGTCAAACTCGTCTATGCATACCAAACCCTGATCACCCAATACAACTGCTCCTGCCTCCAGCATCATTATGCCAGATTTGTCTCTAATCACCGCGGCCGTTAACCCCGCCGCCGTAGATCCCCTGCCTGAGGTATATAATCCCCTGGGAGCAATTTTTGAAGCGAATTTTAGCATTTCTGATTTCGCGGTACCAGGGTCACCTACCAAGAAGACATTTATGTCTCCTCTCCTGGTCGAGCCGTCACTTAGTTTCTTTGCCACGCTACCAACGATCAACAGTAGAATAGATTCTTTTATCACCTCATGACCATACACATGTGGTGCGAAGGATGCTATCAGTTTGTCATAAGCATCTGGTTTACCTGCTACACCTATAATCTGTCTTTCATCTTCACTGCGTATAGACAATCGCTCTATTGTTCTTGAATCCTTATTACCAACCCCGCCGCCAAGATATTCAATATTATTTCCCTCCATTCTTAACCTGAATAAACTGGTTCTGATTTGGGGGGATATTTGTTCCTGTTCGATGCGTACTATCCCAGTTAAAATAATTCTGTCGCCTGGACGACATTGATCAACGAGATCTCCCATTACAGTCACCTCTACGTAATGGGGCAACTGACCTGCTGGGAGATCTTCCGGCAATTCTTGAAGCCGTACCAATTGAAAGTCGGTGAAAATGCTATGTTCCGGATCCATTTCAAGCTCCCTTTCGGCACAATTGACGCACTTTGCAGGTTTTTTCAGAAGTAAACCCTTCAGTTGGGCTTCGTTAATGGTATTACAATTCATACACCGGTACCCAATCTTTTTGGCTAACGGTTTAACTTCAGAAGTTCTTACAACCATACCCGAGACGCCTATTAGCTTGTCGATGACATCCGCGTTTATATCACGTAATGTTCTCTGGACTGAATAATTTCCGATCCTAACCTTAATTCTGTCAACGATTTCTTCAGCGTAGTCTGGATGAATCTCGCTTAAGATCGTTAAGACCGCAGAATTAAATGCAGCAAGCATTTCATCAGGACTGTGAGTTATTTCTTTACCAAGACCAGGGCTGAAGGTATCAAAATCAATATAGTCCACTATAGCAGAAGTTGAACCAAGGGCCATCATGTGATTGATTCGTTCGAAGTACTTGTAATTACCTTGTCTATCCTTAAAGCCGCGCAAAAATTTTTCAAGTTCATTTGTCAATGAGGCAGAAGTCTGCTGTTCAGTCAAATTTCCTCAAAACCTTCTCTTTGAATGCAGAAGTCGATTCATGAATTAGATCATACAATCCGCGTTCTTCAACTGACAATTTTTCTTTTATCTGTGGGGTTAACGGCGACGTTGCGGCCAACTTTACAATTTTTTCTATCCTTGATACAACGAATGAATTAAGTGCTACAACTATTCCCTCTCGTTCTCTTTCATTTAATAAAGTAAGATAGTCGTTCGCTCGGATGTAGAAGTCGGCATCTATGCCAGAAAGATCGTGTGCCCTTGCGATTCTTTCCAAGTTAAATGTTCTTGAGATATAGACCGCAATGTCTTTATCATGAATTGTAGCTATGCCAGTCTTTGCGAAGGTCTGGGCCAACCATCTGGGGATTGAACTAACATCCCCCTCCTTAGCATCTATAACTATATCGTCTAATGACAAATTTACAGCACTCTTGTACTGTACCTTGACATCCTCTGCCAAATATCCCATCGTATACGCGTTTTGGATTCTTGTTAGTCGCATATTATTTGATGAGCATTGGTCATTCGGCATTCCTTTGCGTCCTATATTTGGTATAATTCGAGTTATATCTCTTCTTATGACAGTTTTAGTTAAGCAAAAAGTAAATCAAACCCAACGTATATGCTAAATGTAAAATACCTTACTACAATTTCAGACATTACACAACGTTCACGATATAAACTAGTTGGATACCTGGTAAGACACCCTGCATTCTGTCTCTTTGAGATTCTAATCAATATAGACCGATCATGCAACGAAGCAATCTCTGCTACATATTTCGTAGCTCTCGTACATTTTTGTCCACTAGATCAAATCCTTGTTGCCAAAAGCCCTTAGAAGATATGTCGATTCCACTATCGGATAATAAATCCTCAGTCTTGCGTGACCCTCCTGCAGAAAGTATCTCGTAATATTTCGGGATAAATGACAATTTCCCCTCTTTTCTGAATTGCTCATAAAGTGATAGAACAAGTAAATTCCCAAATGAATATGCATAACAATAAAATGGAGTATGATAGAAGTGCGGTATGTATAACCACTCCCACCGAAAGTCGTCTGAAACAGATACCGAATCACCAAACTGGTCCTCAAGATTACGTAAGTATAAATCAGATATTTTGTTTATATTCGCATTCTCTTCAATTATCGACTTATGAGCTTCGATTTCAAAAAGAGTAAAGTAAGCCTGTCTCATTATCGTAGCATACATGTCATCAATCTGTCCAGCAAGTAGTATAGTTCTCTGCTCTCTTGATAATTTACTACTAATATTATCATTGAGAAGAATCTCCGCAAAGACCGAAGCTGTTTCGGCCAAAGGCAGCGGGGCATGAGAGACTGACAAGGGCTTATCCGATGCAGCCATGCTATGTATAGCGTGACCAAGTTCATGAGCCATCGTACTAACATCCCTAATCTTGCCATCGAAATTTAGCAATATATAAGGTGTAATTCTTGGAGTAACAGTGTAACAAAAGGCGCCACCTTGCTTCGCTTTCCTTATTTCGGAATCAACATGTTCTTCATCGAATACCTGTGCAGCAAAATCTCCAAATCTCTCATCGAAATTGTAGAATGTGTCTAGCACGGTGCCAACCGCTTTCCCGTAGGTAAATCTTTCTTGATCCCTAGTCCTAAGTGTCAAAGGGGCATACAAATGATATCTGTAAAGCTTTCTGACACCTAACATTGCAGCCTTTTCTTTAAAGTACCTCTGGAATACTCTAGCGTTGGACCGGCATGCCAGAAGCAGAGATTCTACTGTAGAATCGTCAAGATTATTGTACATATTTCGCACTGATATTGGAGTCTTGAAACCACGTAATTTTACATATTCATCGTACCACTGAATCACTTTGTTGAAATATATCTCGCCTAAGATACCACTGTTCTTTTTGTATTCTTTTAATAATGACTTGTAAGCAGATACCCTATGCTCTTTCTTGGTGCTCCTAATCAATGATAACATTTTTTCCTTGTTCGTGAATTTTTTCTCCATGATTCGTTTACCTTTTCTCAACAGTACTGTGAATTCCAGAGAGCTGGTCATTCTATCATATATCTTAGTTAGTGCTCCTGACCCGCTTACCTCAAGAGTGCTAATTATCTTCTCTTCTGGCTCAGATAATGTAAATTTAGACAGAAGTCGACTATGTCTAAGGTATTCTCTATACACCATAGGTGCAGAATCTATGAGACGATTTGCATTGTTCTCATCAAGTTGCTTCTTAAACCAGATATCAAAAAACAAAAGTCGGTTTGAAATGTCAGAGGACAGCATCTCCATTTTAGTTAACATGGCAGCTGCCTCGTTAGATGAGGTATCTGAAGCATACTTCAGATGAGCATATCCCACCACAATGCTGGTGCGCTCGTTCACAGCTTCGACAAGATTTATCAGATTCTGGAAGTCTTGTGCAGGAATGTCATTCTTAAGTTCCTGACGTTTGCCTTCTATTTGCTTTACAGTGTCTTCTATCGACATAATGAGATTTTGGAATTCTACGCCGTTAGGATCCTTTACCAATTGAGATAGATTCCAAGTTGCCAGTTTAGGCTGCATTGCGAGCTTCATAAATCTCAGCAAGCTATGATGCGGGCTACATATGTTTCTTACATCAAAATCATAAACACCTTCGACGCTTATGCAAATTATTCATCTTGAAAAACCCTCGCAACTGCCTCCATAGCGAGGTATGAGATAACCAAGAGGCGTATAAGACATAAAGGTATTCGATAAATGCTATCCTCTTTTACCCCTGTAGCCACTAAGTTCAATGCGCTTATTAGCGAAGTCCTTCATTTAAAACACAAAGAAAGTGTAGCGTTGTGATACTAAGCTGCAAGTTGTCGTCTTGTTGCAAGTGTATATGCTTCGTCAGAAATGCTTAGTGCTATGTTTAAAAGTAGTATACTTAGAGATAGACCTAAAGATGAATCGAGAGCCGAGGCTCGAACAGAAGAGATGGGAATCAAGTAACGAACTAAAAATTCGTCAAAAATGGGAGAACGATGTTCTCCATACCAATCAAATAAGTAGAGAATCAATGCCATTTGTAATCGACACTCCACCTCCCTACCCTTCAGGTCGGCCTTGGCATATCGGGGCTGCAGCTCATTATGCACAAATAGATATGATTGCTAGGACTGCATGGATGAGTGGTTTCAATGTCCTGTTTCCAATAGGAATCGATAGAAATGGCCTTCCCATTGAGATCTACACAGAAAAAAAATACAACATATCCATGAAACGCACAGACCGAAGAAAATTCTTAGAATTGTGTAGAATTGCTTTGGACGAACTTGAACAAGAGATGATAGAGATCATGAAGTTGCTTGGTTTAAGTGCAGACTTTAAAGAATATTATCAAACTGATTCAAGAAATTTTAGAGCATTAACTCAGAGTACTTTTATCGAGCTTTGGAATCGTGGTTTGATATACATCTCGAATAGACCTAACAACTTTTGTCCGGATTGTGGCACCACTATAGCTGACGCAGAAATCGTCTACGAGGATGTATTGATAAAACTCGTCTACATGAAATTTGCGGTAAAGAATGAATCAGGAAGTATTATCGTGGCAACAACTCGACCCGAATTACTTTTTGCTTGTCAAGCCGTGATTGTAAATCCTAAAGATAAAAGATATGAGAATATAATCGGGAAGAGGTTAATTCTTCCACTCTTTAATAGAGAAGTCTCGGTTTATGCCCATCAATCGGCTCAGCCCGAATTTGGGACAGGAGCAGTTATGGTCTGTAGTTATGGAGATCACAACGATGTTCGGTTATTTCGAGAGCTAGGATTAAAAGAAATTGTCGCTACAGATCTGTCTGGACGCACTACCGCTGCAGCCGATTCATATTCCAATCTTCCGATTCATGAGGCCAGAGCTAGAATAATTTCTGATTTAAACGCTACTGGCGTTTTAGAAAAAACAGAGAATATCATGCATAGAACTCCATTGTGCGAGAGGAGCCGGACTCCTGTAGAAATTATCCCGCTACAGGATTACTACCTTAAACAGCTTGATTACATACCTAAATTGAGAAAACTTGCTCATGATCTTGTGTTTTATCCAGAGTTCCACAGCCAAATCTTGATGAACTGGTTGGACTCCGTTTCAACTGATTGGCCAATTTCAAGAAGACGGTATTACGGGACTGAAATCCCTATATGGTATTGTGTGAATTGCCAATATCCTAACTTGCCACCTCCAGGTGGATACTACAGACCTTGGGAAGAAGAGCCTCCCTTTCTTAACTGTACCAATTGTGGTGGAGCAAAGTTCATCGGGGAAGAAAGAACATTCGATACTTGGATGGATTCCAGCTTGACACCATTATACATTAGTAAGTACGGAGGAAGAAGTGGACCAACTCAGAATAATCTTTATCCTTGCACTATTAGACCGCAGGCAAAGGACATTGTTAGGACGTGGTTATATTATTCAATGTTACGATGTGTTCAGCTGACTAGCATATCCCCATGGGCGAAGGTTTGGATAATGGGTTTTGGAGTCGATGAGAGAGGTGAAAAGATGAGCAAAAGCAAAGGCAACGTAATGGACCCTATACCGATAATTCAGATGTACGGTGCAGATGCTTTTAGATTCTGGTCTGCGTCAGAAAGTAGTTTGGGACATGATTTTCGGTGTTCTGAACAAAAGATATCGGTCGCCAAGAATTTTTTATCGAAATTTTGGAATGTTGCTAGATTCATATCTTCGTTCGACAACATCTCGGAAAAGCCGCCCTCACTGGCCCCTAGTGATAAATGGATGTTAGGAGAATTGCAGAGACTGATCGAAGAGTGTAAGAAAGGGTATTCGGAGTTTAATTTCTTTATCCCCGCAAATGCAATTAGAGAATTTACCTGGAATGTATTTGCAGCTCATTATATAGAAATGGTCAAATGGAGGGCTTATTTAGAGGAGTATAGCGAACTTAGGCGGTCTACAATTTATACACTACATAAATGTATGGCGACCATCCTAACACTTTTGGCTCCTATATGTCCGCACATAACCGAGGAAATTTGGACAACTATGTATAGCAATCAGAGCATTCATCTCCAAAGGCTTCCTGAAATAGAGGAAGACTATCATGATTATTCAAGATACACGGTACCGATTATGAATTTTAATTCAATGGTCTGGAATAAGAAAAAGTCTCATAAATCTCTTGAAACTGGTAAATCTCTTTCGCTGAAGGATCCCATCGATCTTGCAGTTCCCAAAGATTTGACCATTTTTGAAGAAGATCTAAAGATGATGCATAATATACAGAAATAAATCTACGGAGAAATGATAGATGTCCCTCTCGAATTTTAAAGTCGCGGTTACAGCAAGTAGAAGAGCGTACGAACTAGCCCAAGTCATTACATCATTGGGAGGGATACCGTATATTGCTCCCACAACGGGAATTGAAACAGAGGAATATAGAGTTAGGGAAGTTTCCAACTTTATACAACGTATTAAAGAACGCAGACCTGACTATGTGGTGTTTATGACCGGACCTTGCGTATATTCTCTGATCAATTTCTCCTCGCAGCTCGGAAAAAAAGAATTGCTGATCGAGAATCTTCGCAATACGAAGCTGGTCGCGAGAAGTCCAAAAACACAAATGGCTTTATCCAATTTTGGATTGAAGCCAAGCCTGACGCCCAATCTCGATTACACATCAGACGGAGTATTAAATCTTTTCAAAAGTATGGAAATAATGGAGAAGATAATAGGAATAGTTTGGCATGGCACTTCTTCTCAGCAATTAGTTGACGGACTTGTAAGAATGAGAAACCGCGTCATCGAGATATCAGTCTATAGATATACAGAGAGCTTTGATCCAGCCGGAGCTAGAATTCTTGGGAATATGGGCTTCAAATCTGTCCATAGCGATGAAACTAAAGCTACAAATCTGATCCGAGCAATTAATGCAGGTAATATCGATGCTATAACATTTACCAGTCCTCCTTCCGTTAGGGGACTATTTAAAATTGCAAAAGCTCATGGGTTAAGTGATTCATTAGAACATTCACTTAATTTAATAACCATCGTAGTGGCAGTCGGTCCATCGACAGCTACAGAACTAGAGATGAATGGAGTAAACGCAGATGTGATGCCTGTAGCCTACAAAATGAAGCCGATGATCACCGCCCTGGTTGACTTTATCAATTCTAATGCTGGCAATACGAAGGTGAAACGAATATCTCATGCCCTCAAATAGGCACGACATTCACTATGCTGCGGCTCATTTTTATGATATTTTCACGCTTCTTGAAATTTTGCTTATATTTACTATATCAAAAATATAGTTTGAAAACCTTATATCGTCAGATTATTAATACGAGCCTATGAAGCGGATTGAAGCAATTGTACCTAATGAAAAGATCAGCGCAGTAAGTGAAGCTCTCAAAAAGGTGGGGATAGGTGGATGTACTATCCTAGAAGCAAAAGGCAGAGGCAAGGGAGAGAAGCCGATAGTTGAGAGCGGGAGGGGAACTAGTAGATTCGTGTCTGAATTTTCAGTCCGTGCCAATATAGTTACAGTGGTTTCTGACTCGCAAGTGGAGAGCGTGGTGAATGCAATACTGGACTCTGTCAGTACCGGATCCCCCGGAGATGGAAAAATATTCATCTCACCTGTCAGCGACTCAGTAGATATAGGAACAAAACAACACGGAGAAGAGGCTATTATTTAGAAGATAAGAGTGTCGCATTCTTCTTTCTAAAGAATTTTTTGGTTTCTCCATAGGGTATTGTATCCAACGGAGACACTTTTACTACAATCGGAAGTTCGCGAACAACCTTACCAATAAAAAGGGAATGTCTTTGAGGGAGAGTCCTAACTATTGACTTGATCGTATCTTTGTCGACCAGTGATATTTTAGAAATTCTGTCAAGATCAGATTCATTAGAGAAATGGAATAAGAAAATATTGTCAACCTGCCTCAATATTCCTTCTCCTAATGCCTCTGGATGATTTGTAATGAAAGTAGAATAGATCCCAAAGTGACGCATTCTCGTTATTATGTCGTCCCAATATGTCTCTTTGATATACAGATGAGCTTCCTCAGCGAACAGAAATATCGGAGGAATTACATCATATCCCAGCAGCTCTACGAGCTTATTCAGTACTAGCTCAACGACCATACGTCTTATTGTTGGTGGGGAACGTCCCATATTCACAATCATTGCCAGTCCATGAGGATTATCCGAAATCAATTTTTCGAATCTTAACCCTAAATGCTCATTATCATTTTCATCCCTAATCAGTAGTCCTGAGTTGTATATCGTATGAAACCGAGAGATTAATGCATCCCGGACAAGGTCATTGATATTCCATCCATTAATGGCATTCGAAAATGCATCCAGAGTCATTGCTTGTCTTCTATTTAGATTATCCCAGATTCGAAAGAATTCACGCAAGGAAGTAGATGGCATATCTAGAGCGTTCTTCAGCATCGAGGAAATGGAAGACTTTCCACAGTATCTCAGTGAAAAATACAAATTCTTCCCTGGTTCAAGTAAGACGATCTTTGAATCAAAGGAAGATACTGACCCGTCGACCTTCGTTCCTAAACCGGTATATTCATTGTTCAGATCAAATACCAAGACAAACGCACCAAGTTCAACCAGCGACTTCACAAGCAACTTTGACAAGTGCGATTTACCTGATTCCTTTCTGCCTGTAATTATGTTTAGCTTGCCATCAAGATCTTCAGCGTAGATGCTGAATGGCTCGGTAGTTTTATCAGCAGAACCGATTGGAATAGCTGATTCGCCATCTCTTTTAATCATAATATCCAATTCGGAGATCGCAAGACGCCTGATCTTCGAATGCACTCTAGAAGGTAACCAAGTAACATCACTAGAAATATCACCACCATTTGAACCAACAGCAGACGCTCTTATCTTGGCCTTGAATAGTCTTGAATCACGGAACATGCTTGATAGAACTCCTATCTCTAATGGATCGTGTGATACTCCAGAACTAGTTGCACTAACTATTTCGTCCTTGACAATGTCCTCCATAATGGATTGGTTTGAAAGATATTCTTCATCGTAAACTTGGACAATCATTCTTTTTTTCAACTCTTCGTCTTCTATCAAGAAATAATCACCCTTGGAGACTGTTTCAGTCTTTACTGCTAATAGGATCAATTCATCATTGATCTTGTGTAAGATTTTCAAGTAAATGCAGCCCCCAAAAAGTTTGTTCTAGTGTCTTCATGGTCCATCTCTACCATACCATAGCTCCTTAACACAAGTGCTTTTAATGATGACATCTCTGTATTTGTGAAGGTTGAAATGTGGTGAGCAATCCTAAGCGATTCTGGATAGCAACGAAATATTATGTCATTTCCTAATACTCTCCCTAAACAATCTAAATCATTACCATTTGCAGAGCATATGTCTGCACGGAGAACATAATCATTTTCGTTGTTACCAAGTTTGATCAACATGTTCTTACCTAATGTGTTTCCTGTCAGACCTTTTATTATGCAATCAGTATCGATACATGCCGGATCCGGAATCTTTTTAAGACGAGCTTCAAATTGATTTAAGATTCTTATACTCGTGCTCTTGCACATGCCAATGACAGAATTACCGGTCAAGGTGGACATTTCAACTATTTTTTTGATGGTATGATAGCGATCCTCAAATACAGAGGATCTTAGAGACCCATCGATTAGCATCACTGATTGATTTAAGCAATGAGAGAATTCCAGCTGTATTGCTCTTTCTAAGCGGATTCTTATAAGACGCTTGGTTGTATTGCTGTCTATGAGCATCAGGTTGGCTAATTTATGATCTATTCTAGAGTTATGCAATGATTCCGCAGTCAGATACAAGAGAATGGGACCTATCCTGAAATGTCGAAGGATACGCTTGCCTGATGATATTGCGATGCCTAATTTTGCTGAATACAAAGCTCCTTCTTCTGTTCCGGCTAGATGAATGGCACTTGAATCAACTGCTGAGACGAGGGTTGGCTTATTGCTTGAATGAATCACTCTTGGGGTAGTGGTGCAATTTTGATCAAAGCCTCTCCATCCCTGGATAGGAACAATGTTTTTCCCGCTTACATTGAAAAGAACCTTCTTACCCGTCAATGTTTCCTCCAAATGCTCCGAAAAGCATTCTTGGACTGATTCCCTGAAGGTTCTTTCAAAGCCGGCAATGCAATCCTCTCCGAGGGAGAGGTTTAAATGCGCACTTGTATTCATGTTGACCATCAATAACTGGAGTTCGGAGTTAATTAATGTTGTGCACGATGCGCAAGATGCAAGGGAACAAGTTTATCTGTGTGAACTTTTTCAACGTTGCTGATCAACATGGTTGATTCCCCTGCTGTAGCAACTCATTCAGATGAGGTTAAAATCAGGTTGAAGCACAAGGATTGGGAAGTCGAGATAACTTGTGTAGAAAATAAAGTGAAAGAGGTAGTTCAAAACGTTCTTTATAGCATCGATCAGCAAATTCCACTAGATGAGCAGCATGCAGCAACTATTAGTGAAATGCAAAATCAGATTGAAAATCTGAAAATGCTGATCACTTCAAATACAACCATTTCCAGCAACGGCAGAATCAGGAGAGAAAAGAAATCGTTACGTAAAGCTGGAATGACGTGCAGAGTACTTCTGGAAAGTTTGTGGGAACAGGGATATTTCGTCACTCAGAAACTCTTAGCGGAGATCCATGAGGAGCTGTTGCGAAGAGGCTACAGTTACGACAGAACGGCAGTTTCTCATTCTCTTACCGATATGGTAAGAGAAGGAATTCTCGTCAGAGAAGGGACGGCTCGAAACTATCATTATCTGCAGAAGTCAAGTTAAAAGAATCGATATGATCAAATTTTATGCCAGGTAATAGGAAGAAGCTAGTCGCATCGCATTATCAGTTTTTGGTTCTTTTCCATTTTGAGAGAATGGAATTCAACCAGCTGATCCCTGCAGTGGTAATCCTGTACGCTGGGGATTCAGTCCCCTCTCCTACGACATCTTTCTGAACATAACCTACCTTGACCAATTCTGACAATCTAGAACTAATAGATTTATACTTCAGTCCAGTTGAAGATTGTAGTTCAGACATGTGCAATCTGTCATCTCCAATCTTTCCTAAACCCTTCGCAATACGGGAAGCAATCAATTGTAGAGCAACCACTTGTTTGTCTGACAGCTTGCGAACTTCCACCGCATCCGATATTGGGTTTATCCTAGGCCCTTCGGGAGTAATTTTGATAAAGTCAGAGTATAACTCTATTAACTCAGCAACGCTATAATTAAGTGATATTCTGTTGGCGAGATCTAACGTAGGAATTTGCTTTGCAAGAAAGGTCATCACGGAAGACATCACTGAATCAGCAGATCCGTTAAACTGAACACGAATATCTCCGATGGAGACGATGACATTAACGCTAGTTCCCGAAGTAGAAGGGTCAGTAATTTCTCCTTTTACAGGTTCTATATGCTCGGTAGACACCAGATTTCTTTACCTCAGCTACCAGTTGTAACTTATAAATATATATACATATTTTTAAATCGAGATTTGCTGATTTTTTAGGTAGCGGAAAGATATTCACTCCTGTCGTTAGCTTTGCTTTACGTGAAAAGATAAATTAAACTCAATATAACAAAGTTAAGCACAATCAAGGTTTTAGAATTGAGCGAATTGCTGCATGAACAGGAACTGGGTAATTGGAGAAGAACTCACTATTCTAAGGAGCTTCAACCATCTTTAGAGAACAATGAGGTTATCATTATGGGATGGGTTTCGAGCATCAGGAGTCATGGTAATATTCAATTTCTTGTGATAAGAGATAGACTAGGAGATACACAAGTAACCGCAAAACGAGGTCAGTGCCCCGACAAGGTTCTCGATGAGCTCACGCGTATAAAGGAACACACATCCCTAGCGGTCAAAGGGAAAGTTCGTGCGCAAATAAAGTCACCTAATGGGATAGAAATAGTTCCAACAGAGGTAAAGATATTCTCACTGGTTAGGCAAGCTGCACCATTCACGATTCAGGCAAATAAATCCAATGTAGGTATTGATACTCGTCTTGATCTGAGAGCTATAGATTTAAGAAGAAACTTTTTGCGAAGCATATTCAGCATTCGCAACACGATCCTGAACTCTGTTAGAGCATTTCTTAAGATGGAGGGTTTCATTGAGGTAAGCACCCCTAAGATGATAGCAACAGCTACTGAAGGGGGAGCTGCCCTGTTTCCGATCTTTTACTATAATAGAGAAGCATTCCTGGCACAGAGCCCACAATTATACAAGGAACAACTTACCATGGCGTTTGAGAATGTATTTGAAATTGGACCTATCTTTAGAGCGGAACCATCTAGGACCAAAAGACATCTATCAGAGGCTACCTCGATAGATGTTGAAAAGGCTTTCTCGGATTATAATGATCTCATGCATCTGCTAGAAAGAATGATAATACATCTTACAAGATCTATCAATGAAGAGAACCATCACGAACTGAAATATCTGAAACATAAATTGCCTAGCATCAAGATACCATTCCCAAAATACAGATACGATGAGATAATTGAGAAACTTCAGGCTAACGGAGAGCGGGTCAGGTGGGGTGATGATATCAATCCTCAAACTATAAAAAGCCTTTCGAATGAAATCATTAACACTGATGCTTTTTACTTTATAGTAGATTGGCCCACCGCCATAAAACCATTTTATGTTAAACCCATCTCTAACTCTGAGAATCTTTCCGAATCATTTGATCTAATGTATGGCTCCCTCGAGATCTCATCGGGTAGTACCAGAATAAATAGGAAGGACACTCTCCTCTACAATATGAAGAAACAAGGATTGAATACAGAATCATTTGATTATCACCTCAGGGTTTTCGATTACGGTGTTCCTCCTCATGCTGGCTTCGGAGTAGGTTTGGAGCGACTTCTCATGGTACTTATGAATATCGAGAATATAAGAGATGCTACATTCTATCCAAGAGATATTGATCGTCTAACACCGTAATAAGTATGAGAATGTGAGGGGTGTCTAGAAGAGTGGTTTCTAAAGACGAGATAAAACACTTAGGGTGGTTAGCTAGGCTAGATTTATCAGAGGAAGAGTTATCAAAATACGAATATCAGATTGATCGAATTATTCAATATTTTGATAAATTAGATGATGTGACCTTAGACAATCTGGAACCTAATTATATGATGAAATCTGTTGACGATCTGAGGATCGATAGCGCAAAGAAATTCAATGAGAATGTTCTTCCCAAAACGAGAAACAGAAAAGATGGTTATCTCAAAGGCCCTAGAAGTGACATAAAATCATGAACAGATTATATGATCTCCCACCTTATGAGGTTGTAGCTGGTGTAAAGAATCGGCATTTCTCTGCGGAAGAATATGTGTCCCAGATATGTGAGCGCATACTGAAGATCGATGCTAATATTAATGCATTCGTAAACGTGAATTCTGACGAGGCTATTAACGTGGCAAGAAAAATAGATAGCAAAATTAATGCGGGAGAGAAGGTTGGCGGGTTGGCTGGTGTAGCGGTGGGTGTTAAGGACAACATAAGTACAAAGGGACTGAGAACCACATGTGCGTCAAAAATTCTGGGAAATTATGTTCCGCCTTATGATGCCACTGTGATCCGCAGATTGAAGGAACAGGATGCCATTATTATCGGAAAGTTGAATCTAGATGAGTTCGCAATGGGTTCAACAACAGAGTTTAGCAAATTCGGCCCCACTAAAAACCCATGGAATCTAGATTATGTTACTGGAGGATCGTCAGGGGGTAGTGCAGCTGCCGTTGCCGCAGCCGAATGCACGGTATCTCTAGGATCCGATACTGGCGGTTCGATTAGATGTCCTGCAAGTTTTTGTTCGGTAGCGGGTTTTAAACCTACATATGGTTTAGTCAGTCGATTTGGGTTAATAGCATACTCAAATAGCCTTGAACAAATTGGTCCAATAGCGAGAACTGTACCCGGAATTATAAGCTTGATGAATGTGATATCAGGCATAGATACTAATGATGATACCACTCGCAAAGCAGATGCTCCATATTCTCAAGAGATAACTAACAGCCGTCTCAAAATCGCATTGATAAAGGATCTAACCAATGGCGCTCAAACGGAAGTATCCAAATGTATTTATTCAGCAATGGACATTTTTTCGTCAGCAAATTGCATTTGCGACGAAGTATCTTTGGAATCGTTGGAATATGCCCTTGCTTCATATTATATTATTGCAATGGCGGAGGCAAGTAGTAATCTCGCCAGATATGACAATATACGCTATGGATTCGATTTGGATCCTGACGGATATGAATGGAATTCATATTACTCGAAAGTAAGGAGTAATTTTGGAGAGGAAGTAAAAAGACGTATCATTGTTGGATCGTATGTTCTCTCCTCAGGATATTATGGACGTTACTATCTGAAAGCGCAGAAAGTAAGAGCCTTGTTAAAGCAACAATTTAAAGCATTGTATTCAAAATATGATGTTATAATCTCCCCTACAATGCCTATACTGCCATTTAAAATAGGTGAGAAAATCGATGACCCCATCAAACTTTATTATGTAGATGTTGATACTGTAGTGTCCAATCTCACGGGAATGCCTGCCATATCAATCCCAGCCGGATTTAGCCATGGCCTCCCTATAGGCCTTCAGATCATGGCAGATGAGTTTCAGGAACAGAAAATATTTGATGCGGCTCTTCTCTTCGAGAAAAGCGCCAAGATCCAAGGGAGACCCCCTGTATGATATCTTCATATAGAACTAAAATTGGGTTAGAAATCCATTGCCAACTTACTGGATTGAAAAGCAAACTATTCTGTTCATGCCATTGCAATTATCGTGAGTACTATCCGAACGAGAATATTTGTCCAATATGTATGGGATTGCCCGGCACTTTACCTCTGTTAAACCAAACCGCAATAGAGAAGGCGGCCATGGTTTGCATGGCTCTCGGTTGTACTATCCCCAAGAAAATAATGTTTTATAGAAAGAATTACTTTTATTTAGATCTTCCAAAAAATTTTCAACTTACTCAATATAATGCACATGGGATTACAAGCATAGGCGTAGATGGCTTGCTAAAGTACGGGCGAGGAGAAGCAAGAATACGTAGAATCCAATTGGAGGAAGACCCCGGTCGGTTAGTTTACCTGAATGGCGGTTCTGGTTCTCTAATAGATTATAATCGAGCCGGAGTGTCTCTTGTGGAAATCGTAACCGAACCTGATTTTAATGATCCACAGGATGTTAGATTATTCTTGAATAAGTTAGCATCGATAGTGGAACATCTAGGGGTTTGTGATACGACCCTTGAAGGTGCAGTCCGATGTGATGCAAATGTCTCTCTAGGAGAATCGAGACGAGTCGAAATAAAAAATGTCTCTTCTTTCAGAGATGTCGAGAAGGCCCTTAAATTTGAAATAACTAGGCAAAAAACCATGCTTAACTACGAAATGGAAATTAAGGGTGAAACGAGACACTGGGATGAACAACGGAAGATTACTAAACAGTCAAGACTGAAAGAAGAGGAACAAGACTATAGATATTTTTACGAATCAGACATTCCAATGATTGAGATTGTTGAAGAGTATTTGCAGGGGGTAAGATCAAAAATGCCCGAGCTACCTGACGAGAGAAAAGAACGATTCATCAATTCATATCGACTGACGGAGCACGTCTCTCAGGTTTTAATAGACCATAAAGATCTAGC
Source organism: Thermoproteota archaeon (assembly GCA_046729835.1). Lineage (GTDB taxonomy): Archaea > Thermoproteota > Nitrososphaeria > Nitrososphaerales > Nitrososphaeraceae > TH5896. The sequence goes on along the minus strand of JBKPHJ010000194.1, from coordinate 4,439 downwards.
GGACTTTTTTGAGGAATCTGTCAAGATTTATTCGGCACCCAAGGAGATCTCAAATATCATCGTGACAGATCTTATGAGCTATGTGGATGATAGCTCTAAGAAGCTCGGATCTAACATAAGAAATCTAAAAATCACACCTAAACAATTAGCAAAGGTGGCTCGAATGATAAAGGAAGGTGTCATCAATAGAACGACTGCCAGACAAATATTATATGAAGTAGTTGTGACAGGTACGATGTCCACCCAAGATGAAAAAGAGACAAATCTTAGAAAGATAGATGATGAAAGCATAATTTTGCGATCAATAGAGAGTATATTTGCTTCAGAGAGGCTGGCAGTGGATGATGCCAAGAAAAATCCTAATGTAGCCAACTACCTACTCGGAAAGGTGATGCAACTTACGAAGGGAAGGGCGGATCCGGAACTTGCTTTGAACTTGATTAATAAAAAGCTATTGGAAGCATGAGGCTCGTATGAAATGGCCCTAAAGTGAACTGGAGATATTACTTCTATATGACGACTAAGACGTGGTCATGTGCTAAGATTAATTATTGCCTGAGCCAGATCCCCTTTTGAATCGATCAATGCTTGGATAGCTCTTTCTTTACTCACACTTGCCTGCTGCATGACTAGAACGACGTCCTCGTCTTTAAATGACGGAATTTCCTTTTGCCTTTCTTCGATGTCGGTTGCAACTACCTGAAAAATAGTGCTGTCCTTACCCTTCATTTCGATCACTTGCGGTTTTATCAGAAACAATTCCTTAGTTTCAGTTCGAATAATAACCTCTTCAATATCACCCATTTCCTTCATCTCTAGCCCCATCTTGTCCAACATGCGTCTCATTTCGCGGTTGCCGCCACGCATCATACAGACCTCATGTATGGCTTCTGCTTTTTATTCCTTCTCTAACTCTGACTGCAACGCCCTTATTGAACCCTCTCATCATAGATGATGTCATTCTTGCACGTCCTACAGCTAGGATTCTTGCATCATCATCAATAAGCACAACGTCCGATCCGGTCTTAACGTTAGATCCGCACCATTTTACGTGTCTACAAAAAAGGGAGCGTCCTTCGCTTACGAAGGGAATGGCTTCTTCATTTGGGATAACACTATTTTTTTTAAATTGAGGATTCCTCATCAGGACCTCAGCTCCTGACAGCGTTAAAGCAATTCCACCGTCCGTTCGTAAAGTCCCCGCTAGTTCATCGCCAAAGCTAAAGTACTTGATGCGTCCTGTTCTCCTGGAAAACCCGAAGCTACATGATTCGGGCAGCTCGAAATATACCCCGAAGAGGGCGTTTAGATGTTGGCGGATCTTTTCTCGAGGATCCAGGGGAATGGTGTCCAATGGGAGCCTTACGACAAAAAATGAATAAATAACTTTTGGATTGAATGATCTATATAGGCAACTATACAAATATATAGATAATATAAGTAGAGCTGGCAGTGGAGTCAAAAGACAACATACACTCAGCAAATCAGAGAGAAGAGACAAGGAAGATACAATACACTGGAGGCTCATCATTTATTGTATCGTTACCCAAAAAATGGATCCAGGAATTAGGATTGAGACAGGGAGATCATGTGCTGATAGCAAGGCAGGGCAACTCATTTTTGCAGATCTCGCCTGCTTCAAGAAGATCAGCTAAAGAACAAAAAGAAGCTGTGATAGAGGTATTAAAAGAGAACAACCCCTATTATCTAGCCCGGAAACTGATTTCACTTTACTTCCTAGGTTATAATATGATCCATATTTTTCCTAAGGAAACCAATAGACTGACTAGTGACCAACGAGAGGTAATCAAAGATGTTGTGCGCCGACTTTTAATGGGGACCGAAATTATTGCAGATTCAGCCACCGAAATGACTTTGCAAGTCTTAATTAATTTATTGGATTTATCGGTCGATGCAGCATTTAAGAGAATGATACTAATCGCCAAGTCAATGCACTCGGAAGTAATGCTGTCTCTGAAGGAAAACAATATAGAGTTAGCAAGAGAAGTGTTAAAATCTGATGATGAGGTAGATCGATTTAGTTTCTACATAGTAAGACAGCTAAATATTGCAATCAAGAATGAACATCTGATAAAAGAGATAGGTTTGCAGGACTCGAGAAACTGCTTAGGTTATAGACTCATTACGAAATCAGCCGAAAGAATAGCTGATCATGCAGTGCTAATAGCTAAGGATCTAATAGAATCTAGACGGCCTGTTAACGCGGAGATTGTCAAAAGAATCGCGGCAATGAGTAATTTTGCATTGGAAGTACTAGATGAAGCTTGCTTGTCCATGTTTAAACAGGATTATGATTCAGCAGACAAAGCGATAGAGAAGGCTAGAAGGATAGATAATTTAGAGAAGTCAATCGTAAATAGTTCGAGTAATCTAAAGGAGATGAATGAGATTTATAGAGTAAAAATAATTAGTGAGAATCTCAGACGAGTCGCAGAATACGCTAGCGATATTGCGGAAATAGTTCTTAATATGACAGTTCAGCAAACCTTAAAGAAAGGTTGAATGGGATAAATTAAAGGGACTATTAGAGGTGCCATCATCACTGCCATTTTGTGAATTATGCGGACGACAGATCAACGATACTCCCAAATCTGTTATAATCGATGGAACGATCTTCAGGGTATGTTATTCGTGTTCTAAACGCGGTAAGCCCTATAATCCACCTGGCATGTCTAAAAATATCAAACAATCGTCTGATGTTGCGGCGGCGAAACCTTCCTTTCAAAACGCTTCAATTAACCGACCAATTATTAGAAAGATAGCATATCCTAAAAGCAGAATTCAACTTACCGATGAAACCATTTTGAGAAGTGATTTTGGGAGGGTGATTCGAGAAGCGCGCATGAAAAAAGGACTTACTCATGAACAGTTAGGTCTCAAGATGAGCGAGAAGGCTTCACTCCTAAGGAAGATTGAAACGGGTGCATTGAGGCCAGACGAGTTGCTCGCAAAGAAGTTTGAAAGGTATCTCCAAGTCCAGCTGTACTTGGCTCCAGAAGAAGAACAGGAATATTCGGATAGGCCGACTCTGTCGAAATAGCCGATATCGAAGATCCGCAGGCTTAGCAATTACAAATTCATAATTCTATGCGTCCCTTAGATGTGGATGCGTGCATCTAAAGGAAGGCATTTTTCAGTACTTTGCACTAAAACATAATTTCGTTATATCGGGATGAAATCGAGCCCTTACCAGATTTATCTATTCTGAGTTTTCAATAAAAATAGAATCAAAAAAAGACACTTTAGATAGGTAAGTAGGCGGGTGGGTGGGTAGGCAGTCTAGCCACCTTCTTCATCCCCCTTCTTTTACCTTTCTTTATGATTTGCTTGGCAAGGGTTGACGAAATCGAAGGGTCATATATTACACTAGTTAGCAGAGCTTATGAGTTTCCGATGAAGCTCTCCCATGTCACCTTCTTGGTATAAAGGAAGATATCGAAGAGGGTAGAGACTCTTGATGAACATAGTAGGGTAGGTTCCATAGTGGTGTTGGTGGTTCTTGCTTCTCTTAGATGGATTCGAATGCTATAATACATCTAACACTACATTACCTTAGACGGAAAAGTATCGGCAACCATTAAGTTGGGCGGGGAAATCAAACACATTAAATCCGATGGCAGGAATCTTGGTCTTTCAGTCTTCAATTTTTTCTTTCTTCACATCGCTTAATAATAGGTGGGGTGGCTTAGTGAGATCACCTTCGGTCTCCCAAGTTAATTACCTAGACATCCTATTTACGACCCCCAGCAATTGCCCTTCATGGTGATCACTGGGTGAAGAAGTGCATTGAAGTACTGTGAATACTTACGATTGATACTACAGGTAGGACCTAGTGATGAATAATGATATTGGAAGAAAGATTATCTTCATGACAATCCTAAAAGGCTCTTATTAAAGCAAATCATCCACTTTACGTTACCAGTCAACCTCATTTATCAACTTTCTCAATGGATCAGTTCAAAATCAGAGTCAGAAGAAGGACTAAACTTTTCGATTGTATTGTCACTTGACTAACCTACAATCGATTAGCTCTGTTTATAAAATTAGTCAAACTTCGTATAGCGATATAGCAAAATAAAAATATTGAAGGTTCTAGGCTACACCAGCTGGTGCATGGCTCGATTCGCTATGTTCCATTCTCTTATGCGTAATTAACGTCTCTTCTGACTCAAAGTCTTTTCCACAAATATTACAGACTGTCCTCTTACGTCCGTGTCTTGGTTCAGGGGCTCCCGTCGTGGAATACACCTTTACTTCATATGTAATACGAGAGCATACTAGTTAAATATATGGCTACTAAGAAAAGAATCTTCTCAGAAGGCATATCCGATAATTTGATGCAGAAATTCCCCAGCAAGGCCATAATCGCCTGTGTCAACCTGTCTCTTATACACATCTCCGAGCCCACGAGACGTCTA